>VAYC01000051.1 GCA_005885025.1 Actinomycetota bacterium
GGTCCTCCTGTCCTCGTCGGCCGAACGGGCCTACATGTCCTACATCGACCTGACCAACCCCGAGCTGTTCGAGGACGGTGCGCTTGCGGTGTCCCAGCAGACGCTGAACGTCCGGCGCGTCCGGGTTGTGGCCGGGCGCCTGTACGAGCGGGTCCGGGTCAAGAACTACAACCCGAACCCCGCCCAGCTCACGATGAGCTTCTCGCTGGCCAGTGACTTCGCCGACATCTTCGAAGTCCGCGGGCTGCGCCGGCTTGCCCGCGGGCATCCCGAGCCCCCTCGAGCCGAAGGGTCGCGAGCCGAGTTCGCCTACCTCGGCGCCGACGGCGTGACGCGCCGAACGATCGTGGAGTTCGACCCGGCCCCGGACCGGCTCGAGGTCGTGGGAGACCGGATCGAGGCGGACTTCGTCCTTCGCCTCGCGCCGCACCAGACTCGGCTGGTGTCGACGACGGTGGAGCCGGTGGTGGATACGGTTCGTCCTGCCCCCGCGGAGTTCGACGCGGCCGTGCACCGCCTGCGCCGGTCATACGAGGACTGGGAGCGGGACTGCACACAGATCATCACGGACAACGAGCTGTTCAACTCGCTCGTGGTCCGGGGGCTCCGTGACCTTCGGGCTCTTTATACCGCGACCGATGGAGGAGGCATCATCGCCGCCGGCATCCCCTGGTACGTCGCCGTGTTCGGGCGCGACGCCCTGATCAGCTCCCACCAGCTCCTCTCCGTGAACCCGCGTCCGGCCCGCGACTCCCTTCGCATGCTGGCTCGGTATCAGGGGACGAAGGTGGACCCTTGGCGAGACGAAGAACCCGGCAAGATCCTGCACGAGATCCGCCGCGGCGAACTCGCCGGAGCGGGGTACGTCCCGCACTCCCGGTATTACGGGACCGTCGACGCCACGCCGTGGTTCGTGTTCCTGTGGGCCCAGTACTTCCGGTGGACGGGAGACCTGGAGTTCGCCGAAGAGCTCATGCCGAACATCCGCGCCGCCCTCACGTGGATCGACCAGTACGGGGATCAGGACGGGGATGGGTTCGTGGAGTACCTGTGCCGGGCCCCGGGCGGGATCGTGAACCAAGGATGGAAGGACTCGTTCGACGCGGTGGTACACGCCGACGGCACCCTGGCCACGGGTCCGATCGCGCTGGTCGAGGTGCAGGGATACGTGTACATGGCCAAGCAGCGCGCCGCCGACGTCTTCGACGCGATGGGGGATTTCCGGACCGCGGCACGGCTCCGGGAGGAGGCAGCCGACCTGCGGGAACGGTTCAACGAGGTGTTCTGGATGGATGACGAGAAGTACTTCGCCGAGGCCTTGGACGGCGACAAGCGGCAGGTCCGCACGATCACGTCGAACCCCGGCCATTGCTTGTACTCCGACATCCTCGAACCCGACAAGGCGGAATACGTGGCTCGAAGGCTCCTCCAGCCCGACATGTTCAGCGGGTGGGGCATCCGGACCATGAGCAAGAGCGCGGCTTCCTACAACCCGATGAGCTACCACAACGGGTCGGTGTGGCCGCACGACAACGCGCTGATCGTGGCAGGACTCAAGAGGTATGGGTTCATCAAGGCCACGAACCGGGTGGCCACGGCCATCTTCGACACCGCCATCCATGCGGATTACATGCGCCTGCCAGAGCTGTTTTGCGGCTTCACCCGCCGAACCCCGAACCAGCCGGTGGCCTACCCGGTGGCCTGCTCGCCCCAGGCGTGGGCCGCGGGCTCGCCACCCCTCATGCTGCAGGCGATCCTCGGCATCTCCGCGCGAGCCCACACCAACACCGTCACCGTGAACAAGCCCCACCTTCCACCCTGGCTGAACGTGGTGGAACTGCGGAACCTTCGTGTCGGTCAGAGCACCATCTCGCTGGTGTTCCGGCGAGAGGGCGACATCACGGGTTTCTCTCTGCTGGACCGCAAGGGCGACGTGCGCGTCGTGATGGAGGAGTAGCTTCGAGGATCGCGGCCCGCCACTCCTAGCGGGCGCAGCCTTTGGTCGATACGCCATTCGTGCGCCCCTGCGCCTGCTGCAGCTTCGGGATGACCTCGGTCGACAGGATGGCGTAGCCGATCTTCCCATCGGTGGTGGAGGCGGCGAACACGACGCCGGCCACCTCCCCGTCGGACAGGACGAACGGCCCGCCGGAGTTCCCCGGCCGGACCACGGCCTGCAACTCGTACACGTCGCGCTGCACGGTGGACCTGCCGTAGATGTCCCGCCCCACTGCGGTGATGTCTCTGCGCACGGCCGCGCCGCTGTACCTGAGGGGTCCGCCGCCCGGATATCCGAGCACGGCCCCGTCCGTGCCCCGGCCCTCTTCCTTCGGATCGAGGGTGAGCACGGGGCCTGGGGTATCGTTGACTCGCAGCACGGCGATATCGAGCTTCGGATCGAACAATACGGTGACGGCATTCTGCGAACCGCCGTTCTGCAGCTGCACCTGCGGGGCCTTTACGCCCGCCACCACGTGCGCGTTGGTGACGACGTAATTGGAGGCGGCGACGAAGCCGCTGCCCTCCTGGATCTCTCCGCAGGCCTGGCCGACGATGCGAACGGTGCTCCGGTCGGCCAGCTTGGCGATGGCCCGCACCTCCTTGTTCGACGGTCCCTTCACCGGGCCTGCTGGGGCCGGAGGAAGATCGGCGAACACCTCGGGGAACCCGAAGCGGTTGAGGAACTGCCTGACCTCGCCGAGCAACGATGGCGGTCGGGGGAAGACGTCGTTCAGCCCGCGCATGACCGCCGACCCGCGGATCTCGCTGGAGAGGGCGGGAAACGGCCCGTTCACCAGATTCCAGCCGATGAACCACGTCGCCACGAGGACCGCCACCAAGGCGACGGCCGTCCCGGCGACCGAGTCGACCGTCCCCAAGACGCTCTGCCGGGCCATGGACCAGATTCGGATGCCGACCAGCCAGCCAAGGGCATCGCCGATGCCCGCCCCGGCGAACAGGGTGATCAGCGCGACCGTGGCCTGCGCGAAGGGGGTCGAGACCAGGCTGGCCATCCGGGGCGCCAACAGGGCGCCGCCCAGGAGTCCCAGGATCAGGCCGGCGTAGGTGACGATCTGGAGCGCCGCTCCCCGCCGGTATCCGTTGAACGCGGCCAGCCCGAGCAGGACGAGGATGGCCAGGTCCAGGAGGTTCACGGCGCCTATGGTCCCAGAAGGAGCAGTGAACCTGGGGACGTCCTGGGGACAAGTAAACTGCAGCGAACCGTGGTCACCATCGCGCACATCTCCGACCCCCACGTCGGTTCGCCCTATTTCGTTCCCAACCTCATGAATCGCGTGATCGTGGAGTTGAACGAGCTCGAGCCGGACATCGTCGTTTGCACCGGGGATCTCACCAACGAGGGCTATCGGCAGGAGTACAAGAACTGGGTGGCGTACCGGGACCGCATCAAGGCTCCCATCGTGACCGTTCCCGGAAACCACGACGCCCGTAATGTCGGCTATCTTCACTTCGAGGAGCTCATCGGCCCCCGCCACTGGGCCGCCGACGTCCACGGTGTGCGGATCGTGGGAGCCGACTCGAGCGAGCCCGACCTGAACGACGGCCAGATCGGCCGCGAGCGGTACCCGTGGATCCGCGAGCAGTTTGCCTCCGCCGCCGAGCTGAAGATCTTTGCCATCCACCACCACCTGATCCCCGTTCCCGGCACCGGGCGGGAACGAAGCATCATCAACGACGCCGGTGACGTGCTGGAGGTCCTCATCGAAGCCGGGGTGAACATCGTGCTGAGCGGCCACAAGCACGTGCCCTACGTGTGGCGCCTGGAAACGGTGTACATCGTGAACGCGGGGACGTGCTCGTCGCTCCGGTTACGCGGGTACACGCGTCCGTGTTACAACATCGTCGAGGTCGAGGGGGACGAGGTGAAGATCCACCGCAAGTTCCCCTTCGGCGGGCAGACCATCCTGGCCCACTTCTCGCTGTCCAGCGGGGCGCAGTACCACCGGCAGCTCGAGGCCCTGGTCCAGGAAGCCCGCCCGGGCGTATCCCTGGCGACGGAATAGATCACGAACGCGGCCTCCGGCCGCGAGCGGCGACCCAACGGGAGGGCGATTGAAGGTCATCGCGCTCGTCGACGGCGAGCACTATCCCGAGGTCACTCGGTGGGGTCTCCATGAGGCCCGCTCCGCGGGCTACGAGGTCATGCTCGCGTGGGTCGTTGGCGGCACCGAGAAGCTGAAGGGCCCGGCCGAACTGCTCGATCTCGGCGGGATCCCGGTGGTCGCGAGCGGCCCGGAAGGCAACCTGATGCATGACTTGAACCGCGAGATTCGTAAGGTTCGACCGGAGGCGATCCTCGACCTCTCGGATGAACCGATCCTGGTCTACGAACGGCGGATGGAACTCGTCTCGGTGGCGTTATCGATGGGAGTCCCCTACATCGGCCCCGACTTCCGCTTCGATCCCCCGATCTTCGAGCCCTCGCTCCCGGTTGCCGCCTTCGGCGTGATCGGCACCGGGAAGCGGGTGGGGAAGACCGCCGTCGCCGGCCACACCGCGCGGCTGGCGGCGTCCGGCGGCCACCACCCGGTCGTGGTGGCTATGGGCCGGGGCGGCCCTCCGGAGCCCGTGGTCACCTCACCGGCCGACGTCACGCTTGAGGCACTGCTCGGCAGGGTCGCACGAGGCGAACATGCCGCCTCCGACTATCTGGAGGATGCCTTGACCGCGAACGTGGCGACGATCGGAGCGCGGAGGGCCGGCGGAGGGCTGGCCGGGCGGCCGTTCGCCACCAACGTGGCCGAGGCGGCGCGGCTCGCCGCCTCCAGCGGCGCCGACCTGGTGATCCTGGAGGGAAGCGGGGCCTCGGTCCCCACCGTGCCGTGGGACGCCGGCGTGCTGGTGGCGCCTGCTACCCTTGCTCCCGAACACCTGGGCGGCTATCTGGGGCCCTTCCGCGTATTGCTTTCGGACCTTCTGATCCTTATGATGGATGGCAGCCCGACCGGGCGTGACAACGTTTCGACCCTCTATCCCTTGGCTCGTCGGCTCCGCGAAGACATCCGGTTGGCTCTGGCAGAGCTTCAACCGGTCGCGCTGGCCGACGTGAGGGGCAAGGATGCGTTCTTCGCTACGACCACACACCCTGAACTGGCAGCCCGCCTGGCAGGTCAACTCGAACGCACTGCGGGGTGCCGCGTGGTGAGCGTCTCCTCGCACCTCGCGGACCGGGCCGCCCTGGAGCAGGACCTGCGGGCGGCGCCGCCGTTCGACGTGCTGCTCACCGAGCTCAAGGCGGCCGCGATCGACGTGGCGGCGAGGACGGCGCTCGATCGGGGGGCCGAGGTCGTGTTCGTGGACAACCGCCCGACGGGTGTGGACGGCGACTTGGATGCCTTGCTCGCCGAGACCGTGGAACTTGCTCGGAAACGCGCCGCGGAGCAGAGATGACCGACAACAAGGTGATCGTGATCTCGGGTTCCGAACCCGGTCTCCCGTACTCCAAGGGGCTGCGGGCCTCGGAGCTCATGGTGACCGGCCTCTCGCCTTACCGCGCCTATCAGGTGGCTGAGCAGGTGGAGGAGCGCCTGCGCGAACGTCGGGTGGCGAGCGTCACCGCCGAGGAGCTCGACGACCTCACCATCGACGTCTTGACCGACGTGGCCGGCGAACGCTACGCCACCAACTTCCTGAGGTGGAGGGAGGTTCGGAACCTCGACATCCCCCTGGTCATCATGATCGGCGGCGCGACCGGGGTGGGGAAGTCCACCATTGCTACGCAGCTCGCCGTGCGCCTGGGCATCGTGCGGGTGGTAGCCACCGACGCAATCCGGGAAGTGATGCGGGCCCTGTTCACGATCGAGCTCATGCCGACCCTGTATACGTCTTCGTTCGACGCGGACTCCGCGCTGCGGGAGCCGCCTCCCCGACCCACGGACCGGGTGGTGGTCGGGTTCCGCGAGCAGACCGCGGCCGTGGCCGTGGGGATTCGGGCCCTGGTGGAGCGGGCGGCCGTGGAGGGGACCAGCGTGGTCATCGAGGGCGCCCATGTGGTGCCCGGTTTCTTCGACCTCGTCCCGTACGAGGGAAGAGTTCTGGCGGTCCCCGTTGTTGTAACGGTAGAGGAAGAAGACCTTCACCGAAGCCATTTCTCGGTCCGCTCGGCCGAACCCGGCACCCGCCCCTATGAGCGGTACATGGCAGGTTTTCAGAACATCCGCCGGGTACAGAAATACATCAAGAGCCAGGCCCTCACCCACAACGTCCCGGTCATCCCGAACTACAGCCTCGACCAGTCGCTGTCCGCGGTGATCGACCTGGTGGTCGATCGTGCCACCGAGCACCTACGAGAGCGAAGGCGAGAGGGATCTCGGGGCGGCCAGGCAGGGAAGAGCCCGAACCAACTGGAGGCGAGCAGACGATGAAGCTGTTCCTCGACACCGCGAACCTCGAGGAGATCCGCGAGATCAAGAAGTGGGGGGTGCTCGGAGGGCTCACCTCCAATCCCACCCTCATCGCGAAGGAGAAGCCCGACGACATCGAGACGTACATGAAGGAGCTATGTGCCGAGGTCGATGGGCCCGTGTCGCTCGAGACCACGGCCGTGAAGGCCGATGAGATCTACGAGCAGGGGATCCGGCTGTCCCAGATCGCGCCCAACGCGGTGGTGAAGGTAGCCATGACCCCGGAGCGGCTGGTGGAGCAGGACATCCCGGTGAACGTGACCCTGACGTTCTCGCCTGCCCAGGCCATCCTGGCCGCCGAGATCGGGGCCACCTATGTCTCGCCGTTCCTGGGGCGGCTGGACGACGCGGGAGCCGACGGGATGCACGTCCTGTGGGAGATCTGCGAGATCTACGAGGTCCAGGGGTACGACACGTTGGTGCTGGCGGCCTCCCTTCGCCACCCCATGCACGTGGTTGAGGCGGCGCAGGCCGGCGCGGACGTCGCCACGATGCCGTACGAGGTCTTCGCAAAGCTCGTGAAGCATCCCCTCACCGACATCGGCCTGGAGAAGTTCCTGGCCGATTGGAACAAGCTCGAAAAAGAGCTGAAGGAAGGAGCATGACCGTGGATTCACGCACGATGGAACGCTCGGAGCTCGAAGGCAAGGTCCTGGCCGAGCTCCAGCGGATCGCCGATACGCTCGGCCTGGAGGGGCATCAGCGCCTCCGCAAGGGCGACCTGATCAACGCGATCCTGGAGAAGGCCGCCACCGACGGGCAAGGAGCCAGGTCGGGACCAACCGAAGAGACTTCCGCCGAGGGCCCGGAGGCGTCGGCCGCCGACGCCTCGGAGAACGGGCAGACCGCCCAGGCTCAAGCCACCGGATCCGCCGGATCGGTCGAAGCCCCAGCGCGCCCCTCGGGGACGGGGACGGCGGAGCGGCCAGCCGGCACGGAACGGCCTCGCCGCCTGTCCCGCGAGGAGCGTCGCCGGGAGCGGGATCGCCGCCGCGAGCGCGAGCGGGAGGAACGCGAGGAGGAGATCTCCACCGCTCCGTCCCGCACCGGGGTGCTGGACGTCCTGCCGGAGGGATATGGGTTCCTGCGGACCACCGGGTACCTGCCGGGGCCGGAAGACATCTACGTCTCGCTGTCGCAGATCCGCCGATTCGGCTTGCGACGTGGAGATCAGGTCGTCGGCAAGGTCCGCCAGCCCAGGGACAACGAGAAGTACCCGGCGCTGCTGCAGATCGAAACCGTGGCGGGGGTGGATCCCGAGACCGCGCGGCAGCGGCCGGAGTTCGACAAGCTGACCCCGCTCTTCCCCGACGAGCGCTTCCGCCTGGAGCACGACCCAAAGGGGATCACCGAACGGATCATCGATCTGATCGCCCCCGTGGGGAAGGGCCAGCGAGGCATGGTGGTTTCGCCCCCGAAGGCTGGGAAGACCACGGTGCTCAAGCAGATCGCCGGGGGGATCCTGCAGGCAGATCCAGAGACCCACGTGATCATCCTGCTGGTCGACGAGCGGCCGGAGGAAGTCACGGACTGGCAGCGAACGGTGGCCGCGGCAGAGGTCGTGTACTCCACCTTCGACAAGCCGGCCGACCAGCACACCCAGATCACGGAGCTCGTGTTGGAGCGGGCCAAGCGCCTGGTCGAGCAAGGTCAGAACGTGGCCATCCTGCTCGACTCGATCACCCGGCTGGCACGGGCCTACAACCTCTCCGCGCCGGCTTCTGGCCGGATCCTGTCGGGAGGCGTGGACTCTACGGCCCTGTACCCGCCCAAGCGGTTCTTCGGAACCGCCCGGAACCTCGAGGAGGGCGGTTCGCTGACGATCATCGCCAGCGCCCTGGTCGAGACCGGTTCCCGAATGGACGAGGTCATCTTCGAGGAGTTCAAGGGGACCGGGAACTGGGAGATCCGTCTGGACCGGAACCTGTCCGAGAAGCGCATCTTCCCGGCCCTCAACATCGAGGCCTCCGGAACGCGCAAGGAGGAGCGGCTCCTGTCGACCGAGGAGCTGGCCCTGGTGTGGCGCCTTCGTAGGGTCCTGCACGCGCTCGACCCGGGCGCCGCGCTGGAGCTGCTCATCGACAAGATCCGCGTGACCAAGTCGAACGACCAGTTCCTCCGAGAGATCGCCAAGGCACCGGTCGCGGACTAGGGCGGCGGCGACGTGGCCGGCTGGGGGGACGACCCGGTGATGGCGGAGCTCCAGCGGGCGCTCGCCGAGGATTGGACGCCAGCGGAGGTGAAGGAGGAGCGCGACTCCACCGGGACCTCATTCGATGTCGTCACGGTGGAGAAAGCGGGGGAGAGGAAGGAATTCCGAAGCGATCACCTGGCGTTCCACCGGTACGTGGAGGGCCTGATGGAGGACTACGGCCTCTCGTACTCTTAAGGGTCGGAGGCGGCCCCGCCGAGGCTGTGGGGGCAGGCCACCAGCGGAAACGAAAGGAAAGCAGATGAAGCAGGGGATCCATCCTGAGTACTCGACCGCCACGGTGAAGTGTTCGTGCGGGAACAGCTTCGTGACCCGATCGACGAGGCGGGAGATCCACGTCGAGATCTGCTCGGCCTGCCACCCGTTCTACACGGGGCGACAGAAGCTGGTCGACACCGGTGGCCGAGTCGAACGGTTCCAGAGGCGATACGGCCAGCGGCAGACTCCGGGCCGCTAGGCAGTACCCCGTCAGTCGCCGGAGGAGAGGCTGAAGTGTCCGCTCAAGATCACTTCTACGGTGGCCAGGCCGTCATCGAGGGAGTGATGATGCGCGGCCGGGGCCACTGGGCTGTGGCCGTTCGCCGTCCGGACCAGTCGGTCCACATCGAATCTCACGAGGTCCGGTCGATCGCGCGCCGCTTCCCCCTGTTGGCCAAGCCCGGCCTCCGGGGGATCCTCGCGCTGGGACAGGCGCTCTCGATCGGGACCCGGGCGCTCTCCGTCTCGGCCAACCAATCCGTCGAGGACGACAAGCGGCTGACCCCGCGCCAGATGGCGTTCTCGATGTCCCTGGCGTTCGTCATGTTCACGGCCCTCTTCGTGGTGGGCCCCTATCTCGGGCTGCGCCTGTTCCGCCGCGAGGTGCACTCGGGGCTCGTTCGGAACCTCGCCGAAGGCGGGGTGCGGATCCTGTTGTTCCTGGGGTACCTCGCGCTGATCGGCAGGATCAAGGACATCCGCCGCGTCTTCCAGTACCACGGCGCCGAGCACAAGACGATCTCCGCGTACGAACACGGCGACCCCTTGAAGCCCGAGATGGTCGATCGCTGGTCCACGTTGCACGTCCGCTGCGGAACCAACTTCCTGTTGATCGTGATGCTGCTGACGGTGCTGGTGTACGCGGCCTTCGGTTCCAGGGGCATCCTGGCCGGGATATTGTTCCGCGTCGTCGCCATCCCGGCGATCGCCGGTATCTCCTACGAGTTGCTTCGCCTCGGTGCCAAGTTCACGCGGTCCCGAGCGATGCGGGCGCTCATGGCTCCCGGATTGTGGCTCCAGAAGATCACCACCAAGCCACCAGATCTGAGCCAGATCCAGGTCGCCATCGCGGCGTTCGAAGAAGTTCTCCGCCGCGAGGGCAAGCTCGCGGCCGCCTCGGCCGACTGATCTCCCGATTCGGGGGGCTCCCGCTGTCCATAATGGCTTCGTCATGCGTGAGCGGCTCGAGGAGATCGAGGAGCAGTACGAGGAGGTCGGCCGGGAATTGTCCAGGCCGGAGGTCTCGGCCGACCCTGGGCGCCTCCGGGACCTCGGCCGCCGGCACGCCGAGCTCCACGACATCGTTACGACCAGCCGTGCCTACCGCGAAGCCGCACGCCAGGCGGAGGAAGCTCGTTCGATGGCCAGGCAGGAGCGAGATCCAGAGATGGCGGCGTTCCTCAAAGGGGAAGAGGAAGCCGCCGGCCGGAAGGCCGCCGAGCTTCAGAAGCACCTCGAGACACTGCTCCTCCCGAAGGACCCGAACGACGACAAGGATGTCGTCCTTGAGATACGAGCGGGTGCCGGCGGCCAGGAAGCGAGCCTGTTCGCCGGGGATCTCTACGAGATGTACCGGCGCTACGCCGAGCGGAGACGCTGGAAGACCGACGTCCTCTCGTCGAGCCCGTCCGATCTCGGAGGCTTTCGCGAGGTCGTCCTGGAGATCAAGGGAAAGGGCGCCTACTCGCGCTTGAAACACGAATCGGGGGTGCACCGGGTGCAGCGCATCCCCGTGACCGAGTCCGGTGGACGCATCCACACGTCCACGGCCACCGTTGCCGTCCTTCCAGAGGCAGAGGAGGTCGACGTCCAGGTCGATCCCGAGGATCTCCAGATCGACGTGTTCCGTTCCTCCGGGCCCGGCGGACAGAGCGTGAACACCACGGACTCCGCGGTCCGCGTGACCCACAAGCCCAGCGGCATCGTGATCAGTGTCCAAGAGGAACGCTCCCAGCGCCAGAATCGGGAGAAGGCCATGCGATACCTGCGGGCGCGCCTGCTCAAGCTGGCACAGGAGGAACAACAGCGACAGGAAGCGGCCGCTCGCAAGGCCCAGGTGGGAACGGGCGAGCGTTCGGAGAAGATCCGCACGTATAACTTCCCGCAGAACCGGGTGACCGACCATCGCATCCCCGGGCTGTCCGTCCAGAATCTGCCTCAGGTTCTGGCCGGTGACCTGGACCGGTTCGTCGACGCGCTCCTGGCCGACGAGCGGCAAGGACAGCTCAGGGGCGGGGACGGCCAGGCCGCTCCGGCCGCCGGATGAAGCCGGCGGACCTCGTTCGGCGGTCGGCCGCCTACCTCGAAGCGCATGGCGTCGAGAGCCCCCGAGCCACGGCCGAAGCGCTGCTCATGCATTACCTCGGAACGGACCGAGCGGGTCTCTATGCACGAACCGACGGACTCGATGCCCGGACCGCCAAGCTGTACGGGCGGGCCCTGTGTCAGCGCTGCTCCGGCACTCCGCTCCAGTACCTCACCGGCGAACAACGGTTCATGGAGCTCTCGCTTTCGGTCGTGCCGGGTGTGTTCGTTCCCCGCCCGGAGACCGAACGCCTCGTCGAGGTCGCACTGGAGTCGATCGCCGCCATCCCCGCGCCCCTCGTAGTCGACGTCGGTACGGGAACGGGGGCAGTGGCCCTAGCCATCAAAGGCTCTCGACCGGAGGCCCGTGTCCTCGCCACGGATGTGTCGGAGGCGGCCGTTACGCTGGCCGCGCAGAACTCGGCCCGGCACGGCCTGAACGTTGCGGTCCACCAGGGTGACCTCCTCTCGCCGTTGCCGGCGGATCTGCGCGGGCGACTCGACCTCCTGGTCAGCAACCCCCCCTACGTGACTCGGGAGGAGTACGAGACCCTGCCCGAGGAGGTGAGGGCGGAACCGTACGAGGCCCTGGTGGGGGGGACGCAAGTCCACGAGCGGCTGGTCGAGCTGGCGCCGGCATGGCTGGTCCCGGACGGGTGGCTCGTGGTCGAGATCGGCGCCGACCAGGGGGCCCTGGTGCAGGCGTTGTTCGAGGCCCGCCTCGACCAGGTCGAGGTGTTGCTGGACTTGGCGGGGCGAGATCGGGTGGTCCGCGGCCGAGCTCGTGCGCGGTGAGCGACGTCTTCGAGGTCGATCCGGCGCAAACGAATATCGCCTCTGAGGTCCTGGCTGCTGCCGCCCGGGCGCTGGCGCACGGCTCGCTCCTGGTCCTCCCAACCGAGACCGTGTACGGGATCGCGTGCCGTCCAGACGAGCCGTCGGCGACCGAGCGGGTGTTCGCTGCGAAGCGGCGGCCCCACGGCCTCAATCTGCCGGTGCTAGCGGCAGCCGCCGATCTGGCCTGGGAATTGGGCGTTCCCGACGATCGGGCCGCTCGTTTGGCCGAGGCATTCTGGCCCGGGCCCCTGACGATGGTGCTCCCTCGGTCCAGTCGTTCGCGGCCTTGGGAGCTCGGGGACCGGCGCGAGTCGATCGCCCTGCGGGTACCGGACCTTGCGCTCACTTCGTCCTTGCTCCGCAGAGCAGGGCCGATGGCGGCCACGAGCGCCAACGTGTCCGGCGAACCGCCCCTGTCCCATCGGAACGAGCTCGTTGCGACCTTCGGCCAGTCCGTGGCCGTATATCTGGTGTTGGCCCGGGGGATCGCTCCCCCTCACGGACACCCCTCCACGGTGGTCGACTTGACCGGCGAGGAGCTCAGAGTCCTTCGCCAAGGACCGCTCTCCGAAGAGCGGGTCCGGGCCATGGTCGCGCGCCTTTGATCCACCCCCCCTCGGAGGGCGGGTCGCTACACTGACCCGGGATGGGCAGGATCCTTCTCGTCTGCACGGGCAACATCTGCCGTTCTCCGATGGCCGAAGCGTTCGTCCGCCACGAGCTCGATCAGCGAGGCATCGGCGGGATCTCGGTGGAGTCCTCCGGCGTTTCGGGATGGCAGGACTCGCCCCCCACGTCGGAGGCAGCCGATGTGCTGCGCGAGTACGGGCTCGACGTCTCGGAACATCGAGCGCGACGCCTCGACCGGACCATGGTCGAGTCGGCCGAGCTGGTGGTGGGTCTCTCCGCGGAGCACCGCGATGCCGTCGCCGATCTCGTCCCCCAGGCCGCCACCAGGACGTTCACCCTGAAGGAGCTGGTGCACCTGCTGGAAGTGGCTGCGGCCGAGCCGACGGATGGAGACCCCGAACGCACCCTCCGATCGTCGGTGCGAGCGGCCGCCGCCCGCCGTGAGTCGGACCCGAGCTTCCGCCTGCGGGACGAGGACGTGGCGGACCCGGTGGGCCTGGGGATCGAAACCTACCGCGCGGCGGCGTGGGAGATCGAGGACCTGTCGCGAAGGATGGTGGCCGGCCTCTTCCCAGACGTGGACCGGGTGCGGGCTATTCGGGAAGAAGGGCTCCAGGGTGGCCGGTCGAACGACCGGTTACGGGAAGAGGGGGAGACGGGATGAGAGAGTTCGCGGCAGACTGGGAGACCCTGAAATCCACCGACCCCGAGGTGGCCGGCGCCATCGCCAGCGAGCTCGAGCGGGAACGCACGACGCTCCGGCTGATCGCCTCCGAGAACTACGCGAGCCCGGCCGTCCTTGCGGCGCTGGCCTCGACGATGAACAACAAGTACGCGGAAGGGTATCCGGGGAAGCGCTACTACGGCGGCTGCGAGTTCGTCGACGTGACGGAGTCCCTGGCAATCGAGCGGGCCGAGCGGCTCTTCGGCGCCGAGCACGCGAACGTCCAGCCCCACGCGGGGGCGCAGGCGAACATGGCTGCCTACGGGGCCTTCCTCGAGCCCAAGAACCAGGAACAGAAGGTGCTGGGCATGGTGCTGGCCCACGGGGGGCACCTCACCCACGGTTCGCCGGTCAACTTCTCGGGGAAGTGGTTCACCTTCGTGGGCTACGAGGTGGACAAGGACACCGAAGTCATCGACATGGATCGGGTCCGCGACCTGTCGCTGGAGCACCGACCGAAGATGATCCTCGCTGGATTCACGGCCTACCCACGAGTGATCGACTTCGCCGCGTTCCGCACGATCGCCGACGAGGTCGGCGCCATCTTCATGGTCGACGCGGCGCACTTCATCGGCCTCGTCGCGGGCGGTGCGTACCCCAGTCCGGTGCCCCACGCGGACGTGGTGACCTTCACGACGCACAAGACGCTGCGGGGGCCCCGGGGGGCCATGATCCTGTGCAGGGACCAACACGCGAAGGCCATCGACAAGGCGGTCTTCCCCATGATGCAAGGAGGTCCCCTCGAGCACTGCATCGCGGCCAAAGCCGTCTGTTTGAAGGAAGCCATGCAGCCGGACTTCGCCGACTACGCCCACCGAACGGTCCGAACCGCCCGCGCCCTGGCCGATGGCCTGGCCGAGGAAGGGCTCCGGCTGGTCTCCGGCGGCACCGATTCGCATCTTGCGCTGGTCGACCTCCAACCGATCGGCATGACCGGCGCGGACGCGGAGAAGTCGTGTGAGCGGGTCGGAATCGCCCTGAACAAGAACGCCATCCCGTTCGACCCGCTGCCTCCGGCGACCGCGTCGGGGATCCGACTCGGGACGCCGGGGCCGGCCACGCTGGGTATGGACGAACCTGAGATGAAGGAGGTGGCCCACATCATCGGGGAGGTACTCAGGGAGCCCGATGAGGAGGCCGTGGGCGATCGCGCCAGGGCTCGGGTGCGGGATCTGATGAAACGGTTCCCCGCGTATCCGTGATCTGGGCAGCGCTGGGATGACCCCCTACCTCGGCGTGTTCCTGGCCACGGCCGGAGCCGTGCTGGCCGTCACGCCGATCGTCCGCTGGCTGGCCGTGAAGATCGGAGCCATCGACCGGCCTTCGGACCGGAAGGTGCACCCCAAGCCGACGCCCACCCTGGGCGGCATGGGGATCCTGGTCGGAGTACTCGTGGGGCTCGCGGTTGCCTATCTCTTTCCGGAGTTCCGAAGGATCTTCCGGCAGACCTTCGAGCTTCAGGGAACGGTCCTGGCCGCCGTGGTGATCACCGGAGTCGGCTTGGTCGACGACCTCCGGGCGATCTCGGCACCGGCCAAGGCGGCCGGCCAGATCCTCGCGGCAGGAGTGTTGATCCTGACCGGGGTCGAACTCCTCTTCTTCTGGTTCCCCACACAGGGGGTGATCTCGCTGGGCCCGGACCTGGCGGTCCCCCTGACGGTCGCCTGGGTCCTCCTCATGGTCAACGCGGTGAACCTGATCGACGGCTTGGACGGGCTGGCCGCGGGGATCGTGGCCATCGCAGCGGCCGCGTTCTTCGTGTGGGTCTATGTCGAGCCCTCTTCGTTCCCCGAATCGACCCACACCGCCGCGCTGCTCTGTGCGGTGGCGGCCGGGGCGGGTCTCGGGTTCCTTCCCTACAACTGGTATCCGGCACGGATCTTCATGGGCGACTCCGGGTCGATGCTACTCGGATTGCTGCTGGCCTCGGCCACGATCTCCGGCGTCGGGCGAACACTCCAGCCCCATGGCGGCGACGTGGCGGCGTTCGCCATCCCGGTGCTCATCCCCGTGTTCGTGCTGGCGGTTCCGTTGATCGACGTGGCCATGGCGGTGATCCGAAGGCTGCGAAGGGGACGGCCCGTCTTCGCGCCGGACAAGGAGCACATCCACCATCAGCTCCGGCAGATCGGCCACACCCACAGCCGGGCGGTGCTCATCATGTACTACTGGGCGATCCTTCTGGCCGGGTCGGGGCTGGCGGTGTCGTTCATCAACGGCCGGCTGATCGTGGGGTCCATCCTCGTTGCTGCTCTGGCGTTGATCGCGGCCACGCTCGTCCCTCGTCGTTTGCGCGAGCGGCGACGGGCTCGCCGCGTGGCCAAGGCCGCCAAGACACTCGCGGAGGCCGAAGTCGGTTCGAAGCCCGCTTGAGCCCGGGTTATACTCCGCTTGTGAAAGTTTTCACAAGCTCGCCAGCCAGGAGCGAAAATGACCGCTGACCTGCGGAAACGGTCGCGCCGCTTTGACTCGGGCGAGAGGCGGTCGATATACTCCGCCCGCTCTATGGCTGGCTCGGAAAACCCGGGCGGCGGTTCCCCCCAGGACATGTGGCGTGGCATGTCTACGGGATGGCAGATCACCGCGTACATGCTCGGGGGCATCCTGGGCTGGGGGCTGATCGGGTTCCTGATCGACTGGCTGGCCGGCACGGGGAAGGTCTTCACAGCGATCGGCATGGTCGGGGGCGCTGCAGGTGCCGTCTACCTGGTCTACGTGCACTACGGGAGAAGCGATGACGGGAAGGGCTGAGCCGGAGCTCGAGCTGGTACGGAGAGCGACACCGCTGGTCGCTCCTTGCACGGTCCTCGCCCTCGCAATCGGGGCGGCGGCGGGAGGATGGGGTACCGGATGGTCCGCGGCCATAGGGGTCGCGGTGGTCACGGTCAACTTCATTGCAAGCGGTGTCTCGATGGCTCGCGCCGCCCGAATCTCCTTGCTGGCGCTCGCCGCCGTAGGGATGGGGGGTTGGGTCCTTCGCCTCGGCCTCATCGTCGGTCTGATGTTCTTCCTGAACGGCTTCGGATGGTTCTCTCCATTGGCCTTTGGCCTTGCGGTCGTCCCCGCGACTCTGCTGCTGCTCGGGTATGAGATGAGGCTTCTGGCCCGGGGGCAGGAGCTGATCCTGACTCCAGCCAAGGTCGAGGAGTCGACTCAGTGACCTCTGCCCTGGGTGTGATTCTCGCGAAGGCCTTCGAGCCGCCCTCGACCAGGGACTTCGTGTTCGATTACATCCTCGGTCCGGTCAAGATCTTCGGGATCGAGTTCGGCTTGAACTACATCATGATCCTCTTGTTCATCGCCTTCTCGGCCACGCTGCTCGTCTTCTACCTCGCCTTCCGGAAGCCGCAGATAGTTCCCGGGAAGTTCCAACTGGTGATGGAGTCGGCGGTGGAGTTCGTTCGCATCCAGGTGGTCGTCCAGATGATCGGTCCGGAGGGGCTGCCCTTCCTGGCCTTCCTGTCCGCGCTGTTCTTCTTCATCTTCTTCGGCAACATCCTCGAGGTCGTCCCTGGGGTCAACTTCCCCCTCAACTCGCGTCTGGCCTTTCCGTTGGTCCTGGCCCTCGTGGCGTGGGTCCTCTACAACGCGGTGGGGATCCGGCGACACGGATTCTTCGGATATCTGAAGCTCGTGATGTTCCCCCCGGGGGTCCCCGTGTTGATGAAGGCCTTCCTGGCCATCATCGAGTTCTTCTCGGTGATCATCGTGCGGCCGATCACGCTGACCGTCCGTCTCACCGCCAACATGATCGCGGGGCATTTCCTGTTGGCCGTGTTCTTCCTCGGGACCATCGTGTTCTTCACGGGTTTCCCGTACGTGTTCGGGTTCATCCCGTTCGCGTTAGCTGTCGTCCTGGTTGGTTTTGAGATCTTCGTGTCGTCGTTGCAGGCATTCATCTTCGCGGTCCTCACCGCCTCGTACCTGGCTGGCGCGATGGCGGAGGAGCACTAGAGGGAGGAGTGAGTATGGTCGCGGTTCTGGTCCAGGCGGCGGGGCTGCTGGCCGCCTCAGCCTATGCTCCGATCGGCAAGGGCCTGGTCTACGGGCTCGCAGCAATCGGGCCCGGCATCGGGATCGGCATCCTGATGGGGAAGTCGGTCGAGGCCATGGCCAGGCAGCCCGAGGCTGCCGGCATCGTCCGAGGGACGATGTTCATCGGGATCGGCATCATCGAGGCGCTCGCGTTGTTCGGCTTCGTCCTGTTCTTCATCATCACGTAGGAGGCTGGGGTGACCGCAATGCTGACCCGCCTGTGGATCGTCGCCCAGACGGAAGACAAGCCGATCAAGGATTTGTCGCCCAAGCTCCAGGAGCTGATCGTCGGGGCCATCGCTTTCGGCGTGATCTTCGTATTCATGTCGAAGT
>VAYC01000299.1:0-1728 GCA_005885025.1 Actinomycetota bacterium
GGCCTCGCGCCCAACGGCCATGACGGGTTGGAGCAGGCCCGCTTCATCTTCACGGAGTGCGGCGCCGCCCGTGACCTCGCCCAGCTCGAGGCACCTCCCTATCCCTTCCTCGCGGAGCGGCTGATCCCTGGACCCTGAAGCAGCCCAGCGGCGGCAGGCTCGTCTCCAGCCGGGTCCCGTTCCAGGTCCCGCCGTTCTCCACACGCAAGAGGTCGGAGGTTCAAAACCTCCCGCGCCCACCGGCGAGCCGTCCGGCGTCCGTTTCGGATGGGAGCGGGGGGGCTCCGTCCGGGGCAACGAACGGTAGGAACACCCGGAACGACGCCCCTCCTCCCGGTCGATCCTCCACCCAGCTCCTCCCGCCGTGCAGCTCGGCGAAGCGGGCCACCAGGGAGAGGCCGATGCCGACGCCGGGGGAGTGGGGCGTCCGCTGCCGGCCCTGGCGGAATGGCTCGAAGATGGCCTGGCGAAGGTCACCGGGTACCCCGGGGCCCTCGTCCTCCACCGCGATCACCAGGCCGTCGTCCTGGAGGTCCGCGCCGACCCAGACCCGGGTGCCGGGGCGAGTGTGCCTCGCCGCGTTCGCCAGGAGGTTCTCCACGATCCGTTCGACCTTCGGGCCGTCCACCGACACGATGACCCGTTCGACCTTCATGGTCACTGGGTGGTCGCCGAGGATCCCGGAGTTCTCCACGACCCTGGCCACCAGGTCGGCGATGTCGACGTCCTGGCGCTTGGGCTCGACGATGCCGCGGGTCAGTCGATCGAGGTCGAGCAGGTCGGTCAGGAGGCGCTCCAGCTTCCGGGCGTTCGACGCCAGGCGGGAGATCAGGTCGTGGCGGTCCTCCTCGGTGACCTCGATGTCGCGGCGCTGGAGCGTGAGGGCGATGCCCAGCACGGCCGACAGCGGCGTCCGGAGCTCGTGCGACACGGCATCGAGGAACGTGTTCTTCATCTCGTCCAGGGCCCGCAGCCGGTCCGCGGCGTGAGCCAGCTCTTCGAACCGGCTGGCGTTGCCCAGGGCCAGCGAGGTGATGTCGGCGATGCCCCGGGCCAGCTCCAGATCGCGCCCCAGGAACCGCGCCTCCGCGGACCGGGCCAGGATGACCAGGGCTCCCAGACCGTCGGGCTCCCATCGCAAGGGGGCCACCAGTACCTCGCCGTCGAAGCCGCGCGTCCGGTACGCCTCCGGGAGGGCGGCGACCACGTCCTTGGGCACGACGAAGGGCTCATCTGTGCTGGCCATGAGCCGGTCGGCCACGCCTCCTGGCACCTCCTGGCCATCGGCCACACCCTCTGCGCCCTGCCCGTGGCCGATCACATGGGCGAAGCCGCCCGAATCAGGGTTCCTGACGTAGGCGTGCACCTCGGCGCAGTCGATCATCGCGGGGATCGGGGCCAGGGCCTCGGCCAGCACCCCTCGTAGGTCGTGGACGCGGGTGAGAGCCTGGGAGAACCGGAGCAGTTCGCGGGACGTGAGCGCAGCCTGCCGCTCACGCTCCAGGAGCCTGGCGTTCTCGATGGCCACAGCAGCGTGCGGGGCCAGGACCTCCAGGAGCCGCTGGTCCTCCTCGTCGAACTGATCGATGCCCAGCTTGGCCAGGGCCACGGTGCCGATGACCTTCTCGACGTAGCGCAACGGAACCACCAGGAGCGACTCGTCGACGTCGGGGGTCCCGGGGATCGTCACGGCGTAGGGGTCGTCGGTCGTGTTCGGCGCGTAGTAGG
>VAYC01000299.1:1734-4887 GCA_005885025.1 Actinomycetota bacterium
GAGGATCAGCGCGTCGAACGTCTCACCCTGGTACTCCGACAGCTCGCCCCTGAACGCGACCGGGATCAAGTTGAGCCCGTCGTCGGCGATCAGGTGGACCCGGCAGTTGTGGTAGTCGATGAGCTCCCTGAGCTCGGCGGTGATGGCCTCCCCGATCTGGACGACGTCGTTCAGCTGGTTCAGCCGGCGGGCCAGCCGGTGGAGCATCTTCAGCTGGGCCACGGATCGAAGCTCGTTCTCACCCGCCCAGGCCAGGGCAGGCTCCATCGATCCGACCTCGCGATCCGTCCTCGCCACCGCCCCGGGCCCTCCTCGGAACCTGGTGCTCTATCTATCGGCGGGGCGCGAAGACCCCTTCACAGGACCGATCGGACGCCCGGCCGGGGAAGCTCACTATCATCCAGGGGTCATGCCCAAGGTCACGCTGCCCGGCGGCGATTTCCGCGAGGTGGAGACCGGCTCGCCGGTGGGGACGGTGCTCCCCGAAGCAGCCGTCTGCGCCCGAGTCGACGGGGAGCTGGTGGACCTGTCCTGGCCGATCGGCCGTGACATCTCGGCCGAACCCGTCCTGCCCCGGCAGGCCGAGGGCCTGACGGTGCTGCGCCACTCCACCGCCCATGTCATGGCCCAGGCCGTGTGCGACCTGTTCCCGGGGGCCAAGTACGCGATCGGGCCGCCCATCGAGGACGGGTTCTACTACGACTTCGAGCTGCCCCGGTCGCTGACACCCGAGGACCTGATGAAGGTCGAGGACCGGATGCGGGACATCGCCTCGGCCGGCCAGCCCTTCGTGCGCGAGGAGGTCGACCGGGACGAGGCGCTCCGGCGCTTCATCGACCAGCCGTACAAGCGCGAGATCATCGAGGCCGCCGAGTCCGCGGAGGGCGCGCTCGGGGATCGGTTCAGCATCTATCGCAACGACGGCTGGGCCGACCTGTGCCTCGGCCCGCACGTCCCGTCCGCGGACCGGCTGGGCGCCTTCAAGCTGCTCAGCCTGGCCGGGGCGTACTGGCGCGGCGACGAGCGCCGGCCACAGCTCCAGCGGATCTACGGGACTGCCTGGGCCACCGAGGCCGACCTCGAGGACCACCTCCACCGGTTGGAGGAGGCGAAGCGGCGCGACCACCGGCGGCTGGGACGGGAGCTGGACCTGTTCTCCTTCCCCGAGGAGCTCGGGGCAGGGCTGCTGGTGTGGCATCCGCGCGGCGGCCTCTACCGGAAGCAGGCCGAGGACTTCCTGCGAGAGGTCCATCTGCGGCACGGGTACACCCCGGTGTTCACGCCGCACATCGCCAAGTCCGTGCTGTGGGAGACCAGCGGCCACCTGGCCAAGTATCGGGACAACATGTACCCGGCGATGGAAGACGACAACGCCGAATACTTCGTCAAGCCGATGAACTGTCCCTTCCACGTGCTGGTCTACAAGTCCCGGACCCGCTCCTACCGCGATCTGCCCATGCGGCTGTTCGAGCTGGGAACCATCTACCGGCACGAGCTGCTGGGGACGCTTCACGGCCTGATGCGCATCCGCGGAGGAACCCAGGACGACTCGCACATCATCTGTCGCGAGGACCAGCTGGTGGACGAGATCCTGAAGGTGTTCGACCTCGTCCTCGAGATCTACCGGGCGTTCGGCTTCTCCAATCCGAAGGTCCGCCTGTCAACCAAGCCCGGCATGGCCATCGGCGACGAGGCGATGTGGGCCAAGGCCACCGACACGCTGAAGTCCGCCCTGGACCGGAGCGGCTTCGAGTGGCAGGTCGCGGAGGGAGAGGGGACCTTCTACGGGCCTAAGGTCGACTTCGACTTCGAGGACGCCATTGGGCGGCTCTGGCAGCTCAGCACGGTCCAGTGCGATTTCGCCCTCCCCGAGCGGTTCGACATGGAGTACATGGGCGAGGACAACCAGCGCCACCGGCCGGTCATGATCCACCGGGCCATCCTGGGGACCATCGAGCGGTTCACCGGCGTGCTGATCGAGCACTACGCCGGGGCGTTCCCCCTGTGGCTTTCGCCGGAGCAGGTGAGGATCGTCCCGGTCGCCGACCGCCATGCCGAGCATGCCCGGTCGCTGGCCGACCGGGTCCGCGCGGCCGGCCTCCGGGCCGAGGTCGACGACAGCCGGGAGACCGTCCCGAAGAAGATCCGCGCGGCCCAGATGATGAAGGTGCCGTACACGATCGTGGTGGGGGACAAGGAGATCGCGGGCGGGACCATCTCGGTCCGGGACCGGTCGGGGCAGGAGGTCCGCGGGCTCCCCGTCGAGGCCTTCCTGGAGGCCGCGGCGAAGGAAGCGGCCGACCGGGCCGTGGAGGGCACGGACCTGGAGGAGCTGGCTGCCGCGACCGGAGAGACCCCGACCGTCTAGGCCATGGAGCGGCTGTGGGCGCCGTGGCGGATGCAGTACGTCGAGTCGGCCACGGGCGGCGAACCCGAGGATTGCTTGTTCTGCCGGGTCCTCGCCGCCGATGACGACGAGGCCAACTACGTCCTCGCCCGTACCGGCGGCGCCTTCGCCATCCTGAACGCCTTCCCGTACAACCCGGGGCATCTGATGGTGGCGCCGGGACGCCACGTCGGTGAGCTCGGGGAGCTCTCCGAAGCGGAGCTGATCGCCACTTCGGAGATGCTGCGGCGATCGGTCGGCGTGCTGCGAGCGTCATCGAACCCCGACGGGTTCAACCTCGGCATGAACCTCGGGCAGATGGCCGGGGCAGGGATCCCCGGCCATCTGCACTGGCACGTCGTTCCCCGGTGGAACGGCGACACGAACTTCATGCCGGTAGTGGGGGAGACCAAGGTCCTGCCCGAGCTCCTGTCGGAGACATACGCCAGGCTCAAGCCGTTATTCTGAGGCTGCCCCGCTCAGGCGAGTGGCGATCCGAACTTGTCCCCGACTTCAGCCACGCCCGGTATCCCAGGGCTGTCCTGGCTCCAGAACTGATTGTCCGTCGTTCCGAAGCCGTATTGGTCTCCATAGAGAACGTTGACCGCTCCTGCGTCAGTGGGACCTCCGGTGAGGTCTTCTCCAGGAACCCCGATCGCCATAACCGCGCCGTAGGTACCGCTTGTTGGCACGACTGCCACTGCGGACCCAAAGGCATCGGCTTGTTCGGCTGAATCCTCTATTCCAGCAGAGTCCTGGCTCCACTG
>VAYC01000300.1 GCA_005885025.1 Actinomycetota bacterium
GGACCACCGCCGCGACCGCCTCGCGCCCCGGGATGAGCTGCGGGGTGAGGCCAACCTGCTCGGTGAACAGCGCCATCGAGCGACGGAACAGCTCCTGGTGCTTCAGCTGTCAAGCGTCACTTGAAAGTCCCCACCCGGCGATAGGAAAAGTCCCCAATTTGGCGACAGCGAAAGTCCCCACGGCGCCATCGAAAGTCCCCACTGAGGTGGGAATGGGACCCGCCGGCGACAACGAAAGTCCCCACCGCGTCAGTGGAGAACAGCCTCACCTCCTTCCACGGAAAGCAGGAGATCGGCCAGCAGGACAGGCTCGTCGCAGTACGGGCACGGTCCACCGGGGCCTGCCTTCCGGCAGAAGGTCCCGCACTCCGAGCAGCGCTGCTCGCCGAGATACCGGGTCTCGCAAGCTGGGCACTCGTAGATCGTGGCCGTCCTGGGAATACGGAGCGGGATGCTGGGTGCGGGTGCGGCATGCCGACGGCGCCAGGCGGCCTGGCGGCAGGCCGCCGAGCAAACGCGCTGGCGGCCCACTGGGATAAAGGGCAGCCCGCACACCGGGCACGGGGTCGTTACGCCAACGTTACGCGACGGGAGCATCGGATCCTCCTCCGCTCCCGAAAGGAGCGATTCGTCGGGCCGGCGTGCGGCTCCGTGCCTCTTTCATCCGGAAGGACTCGCCGTCGGTGACCACGATGACCGCGTGGTGGAGCAAGCGATCGAGCAGTGAAGCTGCCGTGCTCTGCTGGGGCAGGAACCGGCCCCACTGGTCGAAGGGCCAATGGCTCGCCACCCCCAGGCTGCGCCGCTCGTAGGCCGCCGCCACGAAGCGGAACAGGAGCTGGGTGCCCACCTCGTCCAGGGGAGCGAACCCCAGTTCGTCCACCAGAATTGCGTCGTGGCGAAGCAGGGTATCGATCACCTTCCCCACCGTGTTGTCCGCCAGGCCCCGGTAGAGTGTCTCCACCAGATCGGCGGCAATGAGGTACTTCACCTTGTGCCCGGCCAGCACCGCCGCTCGGCCTGCGGCAAGGAGGAGATGGGTCTTCCCCGTCCCCGCCGGGCCGATGAGACACAGGTTTTCTTGAGCATGAAGCCACTCGAGGGAGGCCACGTAGTTCACCGTAGCTTCGGGGACCGAGGAGACGGCGATCTGAAAGGCGTCGAAGGTCTTCTCCACTGGGAAGCCGGCCGCTTTGAGTCGCGCCGCCTGGTTGGCCCGGTCACGCCCGGCGATCTCCGTGGTCAAGAGCGTGCGCAGCAGTTGCTCGGGCGACCAGCGCTGGGTGGTCGCCGTCTGCAAGAGCTCCGCCGCCACGGGGCGGAAGTGGGCGAGCTGAACCCGCTTGAGCCCGGCGATGAGATCTGGGGTGAGCGGCGGAGCCGTGCTGGTCATCGCCCCGCTCCAATAGCACCCAGGGCATACGCCGAGAGCGGCCGTTCCGGAACTTGCGGCAGATCGAGGACCAACTGCGAGCCGGCGGGGATCAGCGTCGCCACGCCGCTGCCGGCCGCGAGAATTGCTCGGATATCGCTGGCTTTGAAGCGGCGGAACCGCACCGCTCGCTCGAGCGCGTGGGTGAGCGCCTTCCTCCCCCAGGCTGCTTCGAGGGCCACGATCTGCGTGAGCTCTGCTTCCAGCCGTAAGGTGCCGGCTGCCGCGGCCGCGCGGAGGAAGGTCTCGGCCGCGGCTCCCCAGCCCAGAAAGGTGACCTCGGCGGCGGTTCTGGGCCGAACTCCTCGCGCCGGCTTGCGCAGCCGATCGGCATAGGGTCCGAGCGCGACCGCGCCCGGGGCGACGAGCGCGTGGCGGATGAGCTCTCTCCCCTGCTGGGTGATCACCACTTCCCCCTCGTTGGCGCGCACCTCCACCACTGTCCCGGCCAGTTCGCTCGCGACCGCGTAGCGCCCAGAGCCAAAGCGCACCATCCCGGTCCGGTCCACTTTCCGCGGCTCCCCGGTGCGAAGCGGCGGCCGGAGGGACGGGAGTGGGCGCAGGAGCTCCCGCTCCGTGGCGAGCCGCTCGCGGGGCACCGCCGCGATCTCGCTGTGGACGCGGCCGTTGACCTCCGCGCACCAGGCGCGAGCCGCGTCGTTGGCCGCGTCGATATCCGCAAAGCCCCCGTCGAGCTGCACTGGCACCAGGAGGTCTCGTTGGGCGTAGCCGCACAGGTTTTCCACGACGCCCTTCGACTCCGGATCGGCAGACTCGCAGAAATCCGGACCGAAGCCGTAGTGGGCGGCGAAGCGGACGTAGTCCGGATGTGGCACCACGACGTTGGCCACCACCCCGGCCTTGAGACAGGCCATCCGGTCGGTGAGCACGATGGCGGGAGCGCCACCCAGTTCCTCGAAGCATTCCGCCAAGAGCCGAAGGGTTGTCTCCCGGGTCTGATCGACGCCGAACCGGACGAACCGGTAGCGGCTCCAGGCCAGGACCCCGCAGAAGATCTCCCAGCCCCCTTCACTGGCCCAATCTATGACGAGGTGCTCGCCCGGAATGGGCACCCACGGCCGATACCTCCGCCGATCCCGTTTCCATTGCTCCTTTATCCGTTTCACCGACCGCTGGAAGGTGCGGAGCGAGCCCGTGTAGCCAGCCGCCCGCACCACAGGAAGGAGGCGCTTCGCCGAGATCCTTCCATCACTCTGGCGCACCCGGTCCTCGACGATGCTCAGCACGGGGGAGGCCACGGCCTCCCCCGTGCTGGCGCGGCCCACCTGCTCCCGGGCTCGGCGCTCGATCACTCGTCTCACGGTTTTGTGCGTCGTCCCACACAAGGCTGCGGCTCCCCGGTAGGTCCCCACGGCCTGATACGCATTGACTATGTCCATCTCGTCCCTCGCACTTTTCATCGGCGCTCCATCCTCGATTCGGTGTCTTCACCCCTTTACCGGTGGAACGCACGCGCATCACGTCAGCTCTAGGTGGGGACTTTCGCTGTCGTTTCCGTGGGGACATTCAATGGCGCTAAATGGGGACTTTACGATGGCGCTGGACAACAGCCCCAGGAGCACCGGGGTGGTATGCCGGATGGCCAGCTCGGACCATTGCCGCGGGGTCTGCACCCCCAGATGGCGCCGGCCTTCTGCAAAGGTGACTTCCAGTCGCCAGCGGTGCACGAACCAGGCGACGATCTGCGCTGGGCGCACGTGGAGATCGGTACACCGGAGCGCCTGGGTCTCGAAGCCGCCGGCGGGATCCCGGATGATG
>VAYC01000052.1 GCA_005885025.1 Actinomycetota bacterium
TCGCGTCTCCATCGACCCGATCGTCGACCTTCGCCCGCAACTGCTTCGCCAGGATCCCATCGCGCTGTTCACGGTCACCGCCAGCCAGCCGACGTACTGGCGGTTCGCCGCGCTCGACTCCTACAACGGCCGGCTGTGGAACTCCTCGAACCTCGACGCGTCGGGTGGGCGCCATGTCGAATCGGGCGCGCTCTCTTCCAGTCCCGCCATCGATCCGAGCCTACGGAACACGCGGACGATCCACCAGCGATACCAGTTCCAGAACCTCGCGCAGGAGTGGCTCCCAGCGGCGTACGACCCCATCCAGATCGACGCGTCCCGCCGCTCCTTACGGTACGACCCGCGAAGCAGCATGCTGGTCGACTCGGAGCTCACCGACCCGGGGCTGACCTACGACGTGCTCTCGCGGGCACCTGCGCCCACCTTCGAGGAACTCAACGGCGTCCAGTCGCTGGGCGGGCCGCTCGCCGCTCCCTACCTGAAGCTGCCGTCCATCCCTCAAGCCATCACCGCCCTCGCGCACAGGATCGCCGACCCTCAGCCGACGCCGTACCGGAAGATCCTGGCCATCCAGACCTATCTCCGCACCTTCACCTACGACGAGCACGTCGTCGCGGGGCACGACGTCGACTACCTGCTGGAGTTCTTGACCAAGACCAAGGCCGGCTACTGCGAGCAGTTCGCCGGCTCCATGGCCGTGATGCTGCGAGCCCTTGGCATCCCTGCCCGCGTGGCCGTCGGGTTCACGCCCGGTCAAGCCGGTCCCGTGCCCGGCACCTACTCGGTGACGACGCAAAACGCACACGCCTGGGTGGAGGTCCTGTTCCCGACCTTCGGATGGCTCCCCTTCGAGCCCACCCCGAGCCGGAGCAATCCTGCCGCCGCTGCCATCGATTTCCCGCTGGCCCTCTCGCGATCCAGCGGAACCGGAACGGCGGGACCCGCCGAGACGTGCACGCACGGTGGGCCGGGAGGGCTGATCGTGGGGGATCCCTGCGAGCGAGCCAATGCCCCGAAAGGCGGCCTTGGCTCCGGCGCGGGCGGCGGTCGGACTCCGGTGAACCCGGGAGAGCGAATCGGAGGCGGTCCGACCGTCACTCCGCCCACCGCCAAGTCGGTGAGCTGGCGGTTTCTCGTTTTCAAGGCCCTGTTGCTCGTGGCTCTGCTGGTGTTGCTGGCCATCCCCACCGTGAAGTTCGGTCGGCGGCGCATGTCGCTGGCCCGGGCCCGGGGCCCCCGCGACCGGGTTCTGGCCGCATACGGCGTCCTGACCGACCGTGCCGCCGACCTGGGACTGGGGCGAGTCCCCGCGGAGACGTTGTGGGAGTACCGGTCCCGGCTCCGCGAACGCGTTGGGGGTCTCGACGGCGAGTTCGACCGACTGACGGGTCTGGCCGGGCGCGCCGCCTACTCGGAGCGGATCATCAGCTCCGAACAGGCCGACGGAGCAGCCACGACGGCCCAGCGGGCCATCCGGTTGCTCAGCCGGACCGTGTCGCCCACGCGAAGGGTCATGAGCTGGTTCTGGATCGACCGGGCCAGCTTGCGCAGGACTGCCTGACCTCCGGAACAGGCTCGAGCCTCGGGCTCAGACGCCCATCCTGGCCTCACGGCTGGCGTCGCGAAGCGCCCGCAGGAACTGATCCCGGTCCCGTCGGAATTCCGCCACCTCGCCCGAGACGTGTCGGGCACACTCGTCGATGGCAACGAAGAACGCCATCTGCCCCTGGCGCAGGGCATCGAGGACCTCGCCCTCTCGTCGCACCACCTTGAAGATGGACTTCCCATCGGTAACCAGCTTTACCTCAGACAGGTGAACGTCGAGCCCGGCCTTCTTGTTCAGGTACTCCCACGCCCGTCGGACCCGTTGCAACGACATCCCGCCGTCGAGCAACGACTTGACGACCTTCAGCGCCACGAGGTCGCGGAACGAATACAGGCGCGGTACGCCTGGCCGGCCGCCGGTCTGCTGGACGGAGGGTCTGACGAGCCCGATCTGGTCCCAGTACCTGAGCTGGCGGGCGGTGCAGCCGGTGAAACGGGAAGCCTGATGGGCAGTGAATCCCTCCAACGCTCGCTCCTCGTCGTTACTCGGCCCGGGCCGGCCGCCCAAGGAGGGCCGCGCCGGAGGGGAAGGCGTGGTCAGTTCTAGACCAATCGAGCCCCGATATGCAAGGCAACGCGAGGAGCAGGACGAACGCATGTGCCGACGCGCGGAAATGATCGAGGTCTGATGTCGGAAAAGCCGGACGTTGATCCAGTGACGGATTCGACGAAGTTGTTGCGAAGCCCTATTGGTTGCCGCGCGAGCGCCGCAGGCGTTCCGCAAGGCGGGCAAGTGCCGCGGTCACCGAGAAATGGCCGCCACCTTCCCCGTGGGAACGAAGTTGATCGCGGCCCATGCGCTTGAGGTAGTGATACACGACGAGCCCGGAGAGCAGCATCAGGACGAATCCACCTACTGCGAACCACAGGCTCGCCACGAACATCAGGAGCAGGATGAATCCCGCCAGGAACCCGGCCAATCCCCACCGGATCCTCCTGAGGGCGTGGGCGGCCACCGTGGCCTTGGACACCGATTGCACGAGGCGCGGGTCCTCCTCCGCCAGCTTCCTCTCGATCTCCTCGAGGATGCGCTGCTCGTGCGGTGTCAGAGGCATCGGAATCCTTCCTTGGAACCCTTCAGCCATTATAGGAATGGCTTCGTCACTCCTCTATCCCCACCTGAGCCGCGCCCCACGCCCCGGTCCAGGAGCGTCGCTGGTAACGCCATCCCGCGTCCAAACCTTCCCACCACCCGGTCGATCGCTCGCTCGGCATCCTTCCATCTCCCTTCCCGGACCAGCGCGACCTGCTCGGCCCCTGCCGGCTCCAGACCCGAGCCGGCGACGCCGATCAGCCGGAACCGGCGACGGCCCGGAGGCAGACGAAGGAGCAACTCGCGAGCCACGCGGTAGAGATCGGCCGCGGTGTCGGTGGCAGCGGGAAGCGTTCGAGACCGGGTCAGCGTGGAGAAGCTGGGGAGCCGCAGCTTCAACGTGACGGTGCGGGCCCGGTAGCCCTCCGCCCGGAGCCGGGCCGCCACTCGGTGGGAAAGGGACAGGATCTCCCGAAGCACCTCGTCTTCGCCGTCCAGATCCCGAGGGTAAGTCTCCTCGTGGCTCACCGATTTGGGTGCTTCGAACGGGACGACCCTGCGGTCGTCGCGCCCGTGGGCCAGCTCCAGCAAGTTGTGGGCGTGGCCTTCGCCGAGGACCCGCTCGAGGATGGCCGAAGGGGTTCGGGCGAGCTCGCCCACCGTCCGGATCCCGAGGCGGCCGAGCGTCCCGGCGGTCTTCTCCCCGATCCCCCACAGGGCCTCCACCGCGAGCGGGTGGAGGAAGGTGACGACCTCGCCCGACGGAACCACCAGCAACCCGTCCGGCTTGGCGCGCGTGGACGCGACCTTGGCCAGGAACTTGTTGGGGCCGACCCCCACCGAGGCCGTCAGCGAGAGCTCGCCGCGGACCGTCGCCCGGATCCGAGCCCCGATCTCCGCGGGCGCCCCGAACAGCAGCGTGGCTCCGCCCACGTCCACGAACGCCTCGTCCAGCGAGATGGGCTCCACCGCCGGGCTGTGGGCGATGAGGACCTCCCGGAACCGGTTCGAGTAGGCCTGGTACGACTCGAAGTCGGGCGGGACGAAGACCACGTCGGGACAGAGGCGACGGGCCCGGACACTCGGCATGGCCGAATGCAGCCCCCTGGCCCGTGCTTCGTAGGACGCGGACATGACGACGCCCCGAGCGGCGGCGCTCCCCACGACCACCGGCTTTCCTGCGAGCGACGGGTCCTTGAGCACCTCGACCGAGGCGTAGAAGGCATCCAGGTCGACGTGGAGGATCGGTTCGGCCGGCCGGTGCTCTCCCCTATCCATCGAGGTCGACGCGGCGGACCGGAGGCGTGATCGGCCCGGTTGGCGGGACGGGCAGAGCCGCCAGGACCGGTGGCGCTCCACGCCCCCCGGCAGGATGGCCGGTCGGCCGCGCGGCCCAGCCGCGGCGGATCCGGCGATCGGCGCGCAAGCCGTACAGACCGCTTGCGGTGAGGGCGGCGGCGGCCACCACCAGCGAGGGTCGCACCAGCACCAGTCCTCCAAGGACGGCGATGGCCGCCGAGCACACCACCGACGAGCTCTCCTGGAGCATCCCCATCACTCCGGTGACCCGACCCCGCAGGTCCTCAGCCGCCACTCGCTGGATCAACGCCTGGGACAGGGTCAAGAACCCCCCAAACCCAACGCCCATGACCACGTTGCCGGCGATGGCCAACCAGAGCAACGAGGTCCCGCTGAAGGCGAGGAAGCCCAGGCCCGACAGGATCAGCGCCACCCCGATCAGCAACACCTCTCGACCGGCCGCCTTTCGAGACCTGGTGAGGGCGAGCGCGCCGACGAACGATCCCACGCCGTTGGTGGACCAGAACAGGCCGAGGCCGTCCTCGCCGCGGCCGAGGACATGCTTCACGAAGAGCGGCTCAAGCGCCACGAACACGGTGAGGGTGACCCAGATGGCGCACGCCAGGAACAGCAGGCTCCGTAGCTCCGGCTCCCTCCACGCGACGCGAAAGCCTTCCGCCACCTCCCGCACGGGGCTGCTTAGCTCGTGTCGCTCAGGCCGACGGTCCGGGACCCAAAAGAGCGGGATCGCGCCGGCCATCAGCATGCCGGCGATCACCCAGTACACCGCTGCCTGACTGCCGTGACGGGCGATCAACCCGCCCGCCCCAGGGCCGACTATCAGGGCGACCATCGCCAGGGTGTTGAGCGCACCGTTGGCCCGAACCAGGTCCTCCAGGTCCACCAGGAGCGCGGTGAGCGAACCGCGGGCGGGGATCGCCATGGCTGCGCCCACGGCGTCGATCACCGATGCCACGTACAGCGCCCAGATAGAACTGCCTGCGAGGGCCACGACTGCCGAAGCCACGGCGAAGACCTGGGCCAAAAGGATCATTCGCTTGGGGCTCCATCGGTCGGTGATCATGCCGGCCGGAGCGACCAAGGTGAGGAACACGAGCGACCAGGCGGCCAGCATGATCGCGATCTGCACGGACGTGGCGTGATAGCGGTACGTGGCCTGGGCCAGGATGGCGAGGAAGAACGCCCAGAACCCCAACGAGGAGATCCCGTAGTGCGCGGCATAGAGGACGAACGGCCGGTTGGCCCGGAGCGGCGTTCGTGGTCGCTCGTTCACCATTGCCTGCCTTCGAACCGACGCTCTCAGCGGCCGGCCGAGCCGCCGCTCGCGTGCCAGACCTTCGGGACCGGAGACGGCCTCGGGGTGACCGTTCCCCGAGCGGCCAGGCCGGCAGAGGATTCAGCGAGCGCTTCGGCGAGCCGGCCCTCCCGTCGGGCATGGGAGAGGGAAGTGAGATCCCAGACCTGCTCAGCGATGATACTCGCTCCCCTCACCCCGGTCCGGCGCAGCCGTCCCCACACCGCGAGCAGGAACCCGTGGAAGATCGTCTTGGCGCACCACGGTTGCACTCGCTCGAACACCGTGACGTCGGACAGGCCGGTCCCGTCGTCGAGGGTGAGGAAGATGATCCGCTGGCCGCTTCGCACCGCCGGGGTCTGGGAGGCCACCTTGACCCCCGCCACCATCAGCCACCGCTCGCCCTTGAGATCACCCAGGTCTTTCGCCGGCGTCACGCCGAGGTCTTCCAGCAATGGCCAGTAGAAGTCGATGAGGTGCCGGGAGGCGTCCATACCGACGACCTCGAGCTCGGCCCTGACCCTTTCCGCGGACGTGTACTCGCGCAGGCCGGACCCCGCGGGCGGCTGGTCGAGCCGGAGCGTCATCTGCTCACCTTCTCGTGGAGCATCCGTCACCATGGCAAGGAACAAACGATCTCGCCGGCTTCCTCGTCCCGGGGCCAACCGATCGAACGCTCCGGCGTGCGCGAGCGCTTCCGCCACCGGCCTGGTCAGCGCGGTCCTACGAAGGACATCACCGACGTCGGTAAACGCTCGTTCGGCTCGGGCCTGAAGGATCGAGTCGATCTCGGCGTCGGAGATCCCGTGCACGTCCTTCAAGCCGAGTCGGATGCCGTACCGGGCGGCGCCGTCGACTTCCACCGTGTAATCGGGCTCGGAGAGGTTGACGTCGAGCGGCAGGATCTCGATCCCGTGGCGTCGGGCGTCATCCAGGATCAATCGCCTCGGATACATGCCCGGCTCGTGCGTGAGAACCCCCGCCAGGAAGTGCGCGGGATAGTGGGCCTTCAGCCATGCGGACTGATAGGTGGGCACGGCGAACGCGGCGGCGTGGGCTTTGCAGAACCCGAACGAGGCGAACTGCAGGACGTCGTGCCAGATGTCGCGGGCCACTCTCTCGGGAACTCCTCGATCCGTCGCCCGGCGGAGGAAATCGGGGCGGATGGCCTCGACCTCGACGTCATCGGCCAGGTGGCGGCGGATGCGGTCGCATTCGGAGAGGTCGTAGCCACCCACGGCGGCCAGCACTTTCATGACCTGCTCGTGGTAGACGACCACGCCGTGGCTTTCCTCGAGCACGGGCTTGAGGAGCGGATGTGGATACCCCTCCGGTTCGACGCCGTGGCGGCGGTTCAGGAACGGTGTGATCATGTCGGACTTCACCGGCCCCGGGCGGAACAGCGAGATGTCGATGATGAGGTCCGACCACTCGGTGGGCTGGAACTTCTGCAGCAGCTCGCGCTGGCCGGGCGACTCGATCTGGAAGCAGCCGAGGGTATCGGAGGTTCGGATCAGCTCGAACGCCTTGGGGTCCTCTGGCTCGATGCGCTCGAGGTCGACCTTCTCCCCTTCCGTCCGGGCGATCTCGTCGAGGGCATGGCGCATGGCGGAGAGCATCCGCACCCCGAGCACGTCGAGCTTGAGCAGCCCGAGGAGCTCCACGTCGTCCTTGTCGGCCTGGACCATCCGGTAGCCCTCGGAAGACCGCTCCAGCGGCACTCGCTCGGGCAGGTCGTGGCCGGAGAGGACGATCCCGCTGGGATGCAGGGCCAGGTGCCGGGGGAACCCGTTCAGCCGTTCCACCACGCGGAACAGGAGGTCGAGCTGCCCGGCGTCGAGGTTCACCCCCTTGAGCTCGGGGAGGTGGTCCATCGCCTCGCGGACGTGGTGGGCCCCGATGTGCGGGAAGGCCTTGGCCGCGAGGTCCACTTCCCCCTCGGGAAGACCGAGCGCCTTCCCCACCTCTCTGATGGCGCCGCGGGCCCGGTAGGTGTCGATCATCGTCACGCAGGCGCAACGGTCGTCGCCGTAACGTGAGAGCACGGCGTCATACACCTCCTTGCGCCGGGCCGATTCCACGTCGATGTCGATGTCGGGAAGCTCGTCGCGAAGTGGATTGATGAACCGTTCGAACAGCAGGCCGTGGCGAACCGGGTCGACGTCCGAGATGCCGGTCAGGTGACAGACCAGCGATCCCGCCGCCGAGCCGCGGCACGCGGCGCGGATGCCCATGGCCCGGATGTCCGAGCAGATATCGGCCACCGTCAGGAAGTAGGCGGCGTAGCCCATGGTCTGGATGAGGGCCAGCTCGTGGTTCAGGCGGTCCCGTACCTCTCGCGTGGAGGGCATCCCGCGATCGTCCATGCCCTGCCAGCACCGCTCGGCCAGCACGGACCCGGCGCTCCTCCCCCTGGGCGTGGGGAACTTCGGAAAATGGACCTCCCGCAAGCCGATGTCGAACCGGCAACGGTCGGCGATCTCCAGCGTGCGATCGCACAACTCGGGCGCCTGCGCGAACAACGCGCGCATCTCGCTTCCCGATTTGAGATAGCCCTCGGCGTTCTTCCGAGAGACGTGGTGGGAGACGAGCGGCACGATCTCACGCATGCACTCCAGGACGTCGGCCAGGAAGGCGTCCTCGGGCACGAGATAGCGCACCGCGTTGGTGGCCACCGCGGGGATCTCGGCCTCTTCAGAGAACCGGAGCATCCTTCGAACTTCCGTGATGCTCTCCGCCTCGAGGCGATGCTGGACCTCGATGAACAGGTCTCCGCTGGCTCCCGATCCGAACGCATCCCGGAACGGGCCGATCGCCGCGAGCGCTGTCCCTGGGCTGCCGGCCACAACCAGCGACCCCGGTTCGGATCGCGGTCCCAACAGACAGACCAGCCCTCCGCTTCGTTCGCAGACCTGGCCGGCGGTGAGCGCGGGGTCACCGCGCTCTCCTGTCATGTGGGCAGTGGTGATGAGCCGGCACAGGTTGCCGTACCCCGAGGCGTCCTTCGCCAGGAGCATGACCAGGCGGTCCCCGGCAAGGGTTCGGATCGTGAGCGTGGCGCCGAAGATGGGCCGGACGCCGACCTGGCTGCAGGCGGCGGCGAACCGGCGCGCCCCGTACAGGCCGTCTCGGTCGGTGAGGGCCACCGCCGGCATCCCCAGCTCGGCTGCCCGGAGGGCCAGGTCCTCCGGGCAGAGCGCCCCGTCCTTCATGGAGAAGAAGGAGCGCACGGAGAGATGGATGAAGGGCGAGGAGGAGTCCATCGACCAGTGTCCGCCGTTTCCTCACGTCCTCAGTCCCACAGCCGCTCCAGGTGCCACCGGCCCCCCCGGCGGTCCTCGTAGAGGTCGATCACCACTCCTCCCCTGGCCTCCACCCGCCAGTACTCCCGGTCGCGACCGTCCTCCCACCAGCGCCCTTCTATCCGCCACCGTCCGATCACGTCGCGGACCTCGTATCGTCGACCCCGCCAGAAGAAGACCGCCGGCATCCCAGCGTCCCGTTCCACCACCACGTCCTCGTCGTAGCGCTTGGCCATCTGGGCTCTCTCGGCCGCCCTTGCTCCTGATCCGGGAATCGAACATACGTTCGATGGAGTATGGAGGCTACGTCTGACATCCAGAGGCTGTCAAGCGGAGGATGGCCTTCGGCTGCTGGGTACACTCCCCTGGTTCCGATGCCCTCGCGAGTCCTCCTCATCGGCTGGGACGGCGCCGACTGGCGCATCCTCGACCCGCTCCTGGAGCGAGGTCTCCTCCCCAACCTGGCGGCGCTGATCGCTCGGGGAGGACGGGCCACGCTGACCTCGACCATCCCCACCCATTCCTGGGCGGCCTGGCCTTCCTTCCTCACCGGGGTGGACCCGGACGGGCACGGCGTCTACGACATCCTGGAGGGGCGGGGCGGGACCCGGCAGTTCCCGGTGACCTACCGCTCGATCAAGGAACGGACCTTCCTCCAGGATCTGAGCGACGCGGGCGTCGAGTCACTCGTCGTCAACGTGCCCCTCACCTTTCCGCCGCCCGCGATCAAGGGGAAGCTCGTGGCCGGGGGGGTGCTGCCCAAATGGAGGGCGTTCACCCACCCGGAAGGATTGGCCGACGACCTTCGGAAGGCCGGCGTGCCCTGGCCCATCAACGGCATGTCGTGGACGACGTACCGGAATCGTCCGGTGCCGTTCCTCGAAGAAGTGGTGGAGGTCACCTCGGCCCGCCAGCGGGCCATGGAGCACCTGCTCGACACGACCGGCTGGCGGGTGGCCTGTCTCGTGTATTTCTCCACGGACCGGATCCAGCATTGCCTGGCGAAGTACGTGTCGCCTGACCATCCGAACTACACCGCTTTGTCGAAGGACCGGGTGGCAGGACGAGTCCGCGACGTGTACCGGATGCTCGACGACGGCCTGGGGAGACTGCTCTCACGAACGGGGCCGGACGACCTGGTCATCTTCATGAGCGACCACGGGTTCCAGTCGGTCACTCGAGCGCTGAACATCGACCGCCTGCTTGAACATCCCGGGTTCCTGGAGTTCTCCGCCTCCAACAAGGTATTCGGCCCCATGCAGTGGGGGCCGGTTCGGACCGTGGCCCGCAAGGTCTACGACCGTCTCGGCCTGCACGGCCGCGTCTCGCTGCCGCAGCCCGTGGATTGGGCCCACACGAGGGCGTACACGAGCGTGCGGTCGACGGGCGAGGGGGTGTCGATGAACCTGGCCGGCCGTGAGCCGGGCGGCATCGTCGATCCCGCCGACTTCGAACAGGTCCGGCAGGAGGTGGCGGAGCGGGTCGGCTCGTTCGTGGACCCGGAGACCGGCCGGAGCCCGGTGGCGCGAGTGTGGCGCCGGGAAGAGGCGTTCAAGGGACCGCATGCGGAAGGCGCACCCGACCTTCTGCTCCAGCCGGCGCCGCTGTACAGCCTGACCCACGCCAAGAAGGCCGTGGCGCCTGCCGATTGGATCTCCGGCGATCACCGTCTGGATGGCGTCTTCGCAGCGGCTGGTCCCGAGGTCGACCGGTCGGTGTTCCCTCCGGCGTTCCGGCTGGTGGACCTGGCCCCCACCCTCCTGGCCGCGATGGGCGTGGAAACCTCCGTGCACCACTCGGGCGTGGTCCTGGTGCCCGTGGTGGGAGACGGCACGGCCGGCGCCATCGGCGAGGCTCGGATCCGGCGAGGGGAGGCGCACGGGCCGCTGACCCGCGGAGAGAGCGCAGGGCTCGATGAGAGCGAAGTCGAGGAGGTCGAGGAGCACCTCCGGGGACTCGGGTATCTCGAATAGCCCCCGTCCCTCGTCGCGATCAGCCGGCCGGGGCCGTCCCGTCTCGTCCGTCGCGTAGGGGGGAACGCCGGCGAAGGACCAGTGCGGTGACGGCTCCTCCTGCCACCACCGCAATGTAGGTCGCGATGCCCCCCGGACCGGCAAGTCTGATGCCCGATTCCGCAGCTACGAGTCCGGCCAGGACCAGTGCCGCCGCACCGGCGGCCGGAGCGGACGACCACAGCACCTCGGATGATGCGCGAGGGCCAAAGATCACCGCCGCCCATCCGAGGCCAGCGGCTCCCAGGAGGAGCAGTAAGACCCCACCCAACAGGAGCCCGCGGACGGTTCGCGGGACGGG
>VAYC01000306.1 GCA_005885025.1 Actinomycetota bacterium
TACATCTTCTGGAAGATCCTGTTCGGCGGCCTCGTCTCCACGCTCTGGCACGGCGGCGTCTACACGCAGGTCCTCCTCGTGGCTCTGGCCCTGTTCGTGCTGAACCCGGTCTTGCGCGGGCTGATCAACGCCGTCCGAGCGCTGGCCCGGCGGGTGCGCGCGTTGTCCCGGCGGATCCGCTTCCGCATGCAGCGAGGGTGGCGGGTGGAGGCGGCCGAGCTCATCGACCAGCTGCCATTGTTCGAAGACGTTCCGGAAGATCTCCTGAGCAACCTGGCCGGCCGAGTGCGACTGCGGACCTTTCGGGCAGGGCAGCCGGTCGTCCGCCAGGGCGAGCGGGCCGAGGCCTTCTACGTGGTGCGGCAGGGCGTGCTCCGCGTGGTGGAGGACGATCCCGAGACCGGGGAGGAGCTCCGAACGCTTCGCTCATTGGGGCGCGGCGAAGCCTTCGGCGAGGTCGGGCTGGCGGAGGCCTCCCCCCGCACCGCCACGGTCCGGGCCGTCCAGGAGGCGGAGGTCTTCGAACTGGACAAAGGCGCGTTCGACGAGCTGCTGGCCGACGCCCTGCGGGTGCCCAAGTTCGCACCCACCGTGCAGGCGGCGGCCGAGCTTCGCCGCCTCCCGAGCTTCTCCCATCTGGAGCCCGACGAGCTGGCCGAGCTGTTGCAGCACGGCGAATGGATCAACGTGTCCCCGGCCGAGACGGTGGTAGAGCAGGGAGAGATCGGGGACGCCTTCTACGCGATCAGCTCGGGTCAGGTGGAGGTGCTCGAGGACGGGGTCCGGGTTCGGACCATGGGCCCCGGCGACCACTTCGGTGAGATCGCGCTCCTCCTGGACACACCGCGAACCGCCACCGTCCGGGCGATCACCCCGGTCCGGGCGTTCCGGTTGGACCGCGAGGGGTTCGACAAGCTCGTGAAGGACTCGTTCCGCAAGGGAACGCTGAACCCCGCGATCGCGCTCGATCGCGTGGAGGAGCACTAGCGAGGGCTGTCGAGGAGGTCGGACGACCATGAACTGCTGGCATTGCCGACGAACCGCCGTGGGGACGTGCCGCTTCTGCGGCCGGGGGATCTGCGAGGACCACGTGCAGAGCCACCCCTACATCCTGGAGCTGTACAAGGCGAGCGACGTCACCAAGGCGCTGGTGGTGGAGGACGCGCTGTACTGCGGAGCCTGCACCCCCCGCCCGGATCCGCTCGCGCTGCCCGAGCTCTCCTGACGACCTCCCGTTTGTGTGACGGGCGTCACAGGACTTCTCGTGACCATCGTCACGTGCAGTTCGGTGACAGCCGTCACCGACGGGGAGCCGCCACTGGAGGAGGATCACGCCAGATCAAATGACATCAGGAAGGGGGTGACATCGAATGGCGAACAAGAAGGTGACCCCGAAGGCCCCGGCGGCCAAGGCGGGGAAGTCGAGCAAGCGCGCTGCCACGCGAGTAACGAAGCAGACCAAGGCGCTTCGTACCGTGAGGGCTGTGCAGAACGTGCAGAACGTGCAGTAAGCGGCGACCTAGGTTTCCGTGGGGACGGGCTCGGTTGAGCCCGTTCTCGCGTTTTTGGGACTGGTTCTGGCGGCGGTGTTTCTCTACGCTCAGTGGGTCATGTCCACGGCACTCCGTACCGGCGACTCCACCCAACTCGAACAGGCCATGGCCAAGACCCCGATCCTGGAGCATGTCGGGAGGCCGGCCATCCAGGACCTCGTCTCGGAGGGGTCCGTTCGGCAATACCGGCGGGGGACCTACCTCTTCTACCAAGGTGACGCCTCGGAGCACGTGTTCTTCTTCTGGCGAGGCCGTATCGAGGTCAGCTCGATCTCCGTGATGGGACGCCGCCAGCTCCTCACGACCCTGGATTCGCCCCAGTTCTTCGGGGAGCTCGGTGTGCTGGGCGACCAGCGACGAACGGCCACCGCCCTTGCCCTGGAGGAGTCGACGGCGTGGTTGATCGCCGGGGACCGTTTCCTGGCCTTCCTGGACAAGCAGCCCGAAGCCACCAGGGCCCTCCTGCGGAGCCTGGCCGAGCAGATCCAGGCCCACGAGTCCTTCGTGGAGGATCTGCTGTTCCTCGACCTGAAGGGCAGGGTGGCCAAGCGGCTCCTCCAGCTGGTCAGTCCCAGCCTGGACGACCTGCCCCCGGATGGGTCTGTGCTCCCTGCGGTCGTCACCCATGCCGACCTGGCCAGCTTGTGCGGAGGAAGCCGGGAGAACGTGACGAGGATCCTCTCGGAGTTTCAGCGAAGAGACCTGGTGGTTCGGGAAGGCCGTCGCTACGTCCTCAAGGACGTGACGGGGCTCCGCCGCCTGGCTGCGCTCTGACCGTGCTGCTCACCCGCAGCGGACATGCCGGTCGAGGTCGTCGTACCACTGGCCCTTGATGGAGTCCTTGAGCCGGATGGGACCGCGACGCGGGATCGCCTTCTTCTCGTCCTCGTACTCCTTTCCGGTTATGGCTCCCTGGGCATGGGCGTTCTCGAGGTTCTGGAGCTGCTCCGCCACCGAGAGGGTCCGTCCGTAGACGGTCTTGGACGCCCGGACGTACAGGTCGGGGTTGTCGGGGGTGGCTCGCTCGATCGGCGCTCCGTTGTACGTGATGAGGTAGGTGACGATCG
>VAYC01000307.1 GCA_005885025.1 Actinomycetota bacterium
ATCCCTCCGGGCCAAGGTCAACCGCGTCCACGACCGCTTGCAGGAAGAGCTGAAGGACCGGTACCGGGAAAATCCGGGGGAGATCCCCCGCGAGCTGTAGCGCCTTCAGCTCTCGAGAGCCACGCGGTACCCAACCAGCACCAGGGCGTTCGACAGGAACATCCACAGGGCCAGCAACACGATCCCGGCCAAGCCGCTCGTGGCGTAGTGGTCTTGGAAGTTCGCTCCGAGGCTCAGGACCAGGACGAAGACGAGCGACAGGACGGAGATGCCCGCTGCGGCGATCAGCGTGGCGCGAAGGACCTGGTCCCACGCGAGCCGTCGGGGCGGGAAGATCCGGTAGATCAGGAAGAGAGCGCCGGCCGTCGCCAGGAAACCGGTTCCGAGCGCGACTGCGTAGCCGGCGATCTTCGCGGCACCGGCGCTTCCCAGGGCCTTCGTACCGACGAACGAACCGATCAGGCTTCCGAGGATGAAGATAGGAAGGATGGCCAGGAAGAAGAGGCTGCGCCCCCTGAGCCCCTCCAGCCGCTTGTCAGCGTTGGGGCTGAGGCGGTCGAACGCCCGTTCCAGGCCCGACCCGTAGGCTGTGGCGGGCCACAGGGCCGTGATGACGGAGACGACGCCGAGCCGGGTGCCAAGGTTGGCCACCCGCTCGAGGGCCTGATCCGCGCCGATGCTCTTGGGCATGATCCGGCGGAGCTCCTGTGCAAGCTGATGGGTGCGTGGATCGCCCAATACGAGGCTGACGATCCACATGACCACGATGGTGAGAGGGATGGCGGAGACGATCCCGTAGAACGCGAGCGCGGCTGAGTACAGCAGGACATCCTGGGCGCGAGCTGTCTTGATGAAGTCTCGAAGCGGCCTCGGCAGCCGCTCCCGGAGGTGCTCGGCCAGCCGTTTTGGAGCTCGGCTTGCGATGCGGGCCTTCGTCCGGGTGCTCACCGTCTAACTGTTCCCACGCTGGCCCCCCTCTGCACTCCGGGCTTTTGGCCTCTCAAGCTTATGGTGAGTCAAGATGACTACCTCTCGCGAAGATATCTGGGAGTGGCCCAATCGATTCTCCGCAAGGATTCCGCCAGGGTGGCAAATGCGCTCCCAGGAACCCATCGAAATTGCGCCGTCGGAAGGAGGAGGAGCTGCGCACATCACCTTTCTTCGGCGGGAAAGGTCAAGCTCACCGAACCGAGGTGAGGCAATCGGCCTCGTTCGAGCGCTCGAACGTGGTCGAGGCGGAGGCGACCCCCTGGAGGAGTGGGAGGGAGATGTACTCGTCGCCCGGCACTCGTTTCTGGAGCAAGCTGCAGAGGGCGAGTTTGTTTGGGAGATCATGACTCGCGTTTGGGCAACCGGTGCCGTTGTCTGTACGTACGTCCACGAGGGATCCTCTGAGGCGCGAAGGCGAGAAGCACTTTCAATTTTCAATTCAATCAAGCCAGTCTCGGGCAAGGCTGAGCGGTGAGACCTTTCGCTGACTTGCCCGCTCGCCAGATGCGGGCTCCTCTCGACTTGGGCTTGTAGGCTTCCGACTCGTGTGCTCCGTCCCGCTGGCGACGTCGCCCTCGTGGCCACCGATGGGAGATTGATCGCGTTCGCGGGAGATGCGGACCGTTCCTTGTTCGCGCGGTCGTCGATGAAGCCCCTGCAGGCCTGTGTCTCGCTCTCTTGCGCTACCTTCGACTTCACCGACCGCGAGGTCGCCGTGATGTGCGCCTCGCACAACGCCGAACCGGTTCATGTGGAGGCCGTCAGGTCCCTGCTGGCCCGCGCCGGCGTCCCGGAAGAAGCGCTGCAATGCCCATCGGTCCGTCCCTGGGACGACGAATCGGCTGCGGCCGATCCGCAACGACGCCACATCAACTCCGACTGCTCGGGAAAACATGCGGGGATGCTTGCCGCCTGCAAGGCACAGGGCTGGCCGCTCGAGACCTATCGCGAGCCTTCCCACCCGCTGCAACAGCAGATCCTGCAGGCGGTGCTCGCCGTGACGGGGCTCGCGTCGGTCCACGTCGGGATCGACGGATGCGGGGTCCCCGTCCACGGTATGTCGCTTCGTTCGATGGCAACGATCTACGCCAGGCTCGCCGCTCCCGAGCGGTGGGGCGTCCTCGAGCCGCACGCCCGTCGCGTCGCCACGGCGATGCGAGCGGAACCGTACATGGTCGCGGGCCGGAATCGTCCCGACACCGCGCTGATGGAGGCCGCCCCGAACGTCATCGCCAAAGGGGGGGCCGAAGGCCTGCTCTGCGCCGCCGTGCTCGATCGCGGGCTGGGCCTGGCCGTGAAGATCCGCGACGGGTCGCATCGAGCAGCGGGGCCTGCCCTGATCCACGCGCTGCAACTCCAGGACATCCTCGACAACGATCAGCTCGAACGGCTCCGCCCTCATGCCAGGCCCTCGGTGCTCGGAGGCGGCCAGCCCGTGGGCGAGATCGGCGCCGCGTTCGAGCTGACGTCGGCCTGATCCGGAACCGGCCAGGGTGTTTGCCCTTGTTATCCAGTAGGTTTGCAACTGTTATAAGTCCTGATAGCCTCAGGGCATGAAGATTCGCCAGCTGGGCGAGTTCATCCGGAACCAACGGAAGGGCGCGCGCCTGTCGCTCAAGTCCGTATCGGCCGTGGCCGGCGTGTCGATCCCATACCTCTCCCAGATCGAACGCGGCCTGCGCAAGCCGAGCGCCGACATCCTTCAAGCTATCGCCAAAGGCCTTCGGATCTCGGCGGAAACGCTGTACGTGCAGGCCGGGATCCTGGAGGACCGCCCCGTGCCCGACGTGGCTGCGGCGATCATGGGGGACAGCGCCATCAACGAGCGGCAGAAGCAGGCCCTCGTCCAGATCTATGAGGCGTTCCGGGACGAAGCCAAGCGAGACGCCCTCAAGAAGACGCCGAAGAAACTCACCGCGAAGCGTTCGACCTCATCGGCCGGGACGCGGAAGAAATCCGCCCTCCGCTCGCCGGCCGTTCGTAAGCCATGCCAACCAGCACCAAGAGCCGTTCAGGCCCGAGGAGAATGCTGTCCGACTACGCCCTGTACGCACCGATCGGCGCCGGCCAGCTCGTCGTGGAGAAGACCCGGGAGGCCTCCAAGAAGGCCTGGACCGTGGCCCAGAAGCGGCGTAAGGGGGTCCTCAAGACCTACGAGGACCTCGCCAAGCGGGGCGAGAAGCTCGTGACGAGCGTTCGCCGCTCCACGTACACGCGCCGAGCCATCGACCAGGCCAAGTCGGCCCAGTCGCAGGTCAAGGCCGCGGCCACCGGCGTCCGCAAGACCGCGGGCGCTACCAGCCAGGCCGCGAAGTCCGCCGCGAAGAAGGTCGGCTAGCACAGGTCCCGCGACCGACCGCGAGACAGGGAAGACCCGCCCCTCGGGGCGGGTTTTCCTTTGTACACGCGAGGCACCTTCTACCATGGAGTGGCGATGACCGATCGACCGGAGGCTCCGAAGAGCGCGAAGGGCAGGCACAACGGGAAGGACCCTGCCCGGGTGGCCGTGATCAGCTTGCATACCTCCCCCCGCGACCAGCCGGGCAGCGGCGACTCCGGGGGCATGAACGTCTACGTGCTGTCCGTGGCTCGTCGGCTCGCCGAGCAAGGGATCGCCGTGGACATCTACACGCGGTGCCACGGGCAGGGCGGTCCGGACGTCGAAGAGATCGCTCCGGGGACCCACTTGGTCAACGTCCAGGCGGGTCCCTGCGCGCCGGTGGCGAAGGATGACCTGCCTCGGTTGCTCCCGGAGTTCCTGGACGGCGTGCTGCAGCACGCCAGGGCCGAAGACCCCACCAGTCACCGCCACTCCCCCTACGACGTGGTCCACAGCCATTACTGGCTCTCCGGCTGGGTGGGGAGCCAGGCGAAACAGATCTGGGGTGTCCCGTTGGTGGCTTCGTTCCACACCCTGGGCGAGGTCAAGAACTCCGTGCTGCCGAAGGGAGATCGCCCCGAGCCGCCGGCGCGGCTGGCAGGGGAAAGGGGAGTGATCGCCGGGGCCGACCGGATCCTGGCCCCCACGCCGCTCGAGGCGGACCACCTCGTCAACCTGTACGGGGCCGACCGGGAGCGGATCCGGGTGGTTCCTCCCGGGGTGGACGGGAGATTGTTCGCTCCCCGACCGAAAGACGAGGCGAGGGCCCGGCTGCACCTGGCCAATGCCCGTCTCCTGCTGTTCGTGGGCCGCCTGCAGCCCTTCAAGGGGCCCGAGGTGGCCATCAGGGCGCTGGCTGAAGCGGTGGCCCGGGCCCCAGAGGCGGCCGGCGACGTGATCCTGGCCGTGGTGGGCGGATCGACCGGCCGCGACGCGGAACACGACCAGGCCACGAGGCTGATGGAGCTTGCTGCCGACATCGGGGTGTCCGACCGCGTGGTGTTCTTCCCGCCGCAGCCCCACGAGCGACTGGCCGATTTCTACTCAGCCGCCGAGGCCGTCCTGGTTCCCTCGCGCTCCGAGTCCTTCGGGCTGGCCGCGCTGGAGGCGGAGGCGTGCGGCACCCCAGTGATCGCGGCGGCCGCGGGCGGGCTGCGTTACGTCGTGATCGACGGAAAGACTGGCTTCCTCATCGAGGGCCACGATCCCGGCGACTACGCCGACCGAATCCTGAGGATCCTTTCCGACCCCGTGCTGGCCGCGCGCCTCTCGAAGGGCGCCCTTCGCCATGCCGGCGGATTCTCGTGGGACGCTACCGCCGCCGACATCAGGCGGGTGTACCGGGAGCTGCTCGCCAGGCGGGGAGCATGATCGAGGGCAAGAAGGTCAGCCTTCGTCCAGTGGAGGAGCGCGACTACCCGCTCATCCACGCATGGATGAACCATCCCGAGGTCTGGCGCTCCATGGACTACGAGCTCCCCTTCTCGCTGGCTGATGTGAAGGAGGACACCGAGCGCAGCCGCAAGGAAGGCCATCCGTTCGTGATCGAGGTGAAGGATCGTCCCATCGGACGCATCGGCCTCAACCAATTCCGTCGTCGCGACCGCATCTGTAGCCTGTACATGTTCGTCGGCGAGCCGGCATTCTGGGGGCAGGGGTACGCCCGCGACGCCGTGATGGCCCTGCTGAACTACGCGTTCGACCGACTCGATTTGAACCAAGTGGAGCTGTGGACGCTTGCGGACAACGACCGCGCTCTGGCCATGTACGCGAAGTGCGGTTTCGTGGAGGAAGCTCGCCTGCGACAGCGTTCGTTCAAACAGGGACGGTGGGTGGATCATGTCGTGATGAGCGTGAACCGCGACGAGTTCGTGCGGGCGAGAGCGGATTGGGACTCGTCTGGAATTGTCACTCGGGATTCGGAGCGCGTCTGACCGGCGCTGACCTGCGCAAACGAAGTACGACCAGCCGTTTTGTCAGCTTGACCCCGCCGGGAGCATCCGTAGAATCCGCATTGCTCCGAGCAGCCGGAGCGGCTGAGTCAGGGAACCGAATGGGACCCCCTGGGAAAGCCGTAAGGCTAACTGGGCGAACCTGGTTGTGCGGTGGGGAAGATCAACTCGCTGCGCAGGCGGGGCAGCTCGGGAGGCCCCAAAGCCCAACGAAAGGGCGTTACCATAAGGAGACCGAGACAGCTGCCTGAGGGTTGCTCGGAGCACTAGACCCGAGGGGCCAACGGTGGTCATCGGCTTCGGCCGACGACGAGCCGGAGGTCCCTCGGGTCTTTAGTTTTCGGGCCTGAGCGGCCAAGGGCAGTTTCCCGAGGTACCGTCGAATTTCCAGACACCAGCCCGGCCATCGAGGCGGTAGACCAAGCTCCGTCTGCACTCCTCTTCATGGGAGCGAAATCGACCCGGTTGCGCGTCTGTGCGCGTGTCCAGCCATCTGACGATTCGCCCGGAGACGTCATCAACCCGATCCGGGGCCACCCCGGCCTCTACGGCGGTCTCCTCGATCGTCCGGGGCCGGCCATCGGCAAGGCCGAAGCGAAGAAGCGCCAGATGCCGATCCTGGGAAGAAAGTTCCTGCAATCTGGCAAGCTCATGATGGCCGTCGAGGGTGGCCGACAGAGATTTCGGGCGACGGCAGGGATGAGAACCGTCTCGGCATCTGGAAAGAGCGCATCGACTGGAAGGAGTCGATCGTTGAGCGGACCTCCCACGAGCCAGCGCCCCCACATCCACCGTGAGGTGGGAATGTCACACTGAGCCTCCAGGTCCTTGACAATCTGCATCTGCAGAGGAGTCGGCATGAATGCAACGATCCGGCCGTGCTCAAAGCGGTAGTTTTCGGTAACGATCAGTTTTCCCCATACCTTCAGCTTCCCGACGAGGATTCCTTGAGCCTGCCAGTCCGGGCCAATGCGGGGCCGCGACAACTTCAGCCAGGAGCTCATCAGGGAGAGCCGCGAAAGTTCCTCGATTACTTTCTCTGCCGTCTTTTCCCCGTAGAGGCCGCAGAAGCAGTCCTCTGATGGGGGGTCGTGCTTGGGGATGAACGCAGGACGCGGGCATGCGGCTGACGACGAGCCGTTAAGGCTCCACGCCCCGCCCGAGGACAGGAGCATGAGCTTGGGACCCTCAAACCTCAACCAAACGGCCGCGAAGGCGTCCCATGGAGAGGCGTGTTCTACAACGAAGGTTTGCGGTCTGAGGACCGGCACCTCGTGACCACTTTAGTGTTGCCGCAATCGCGAGGCAACGAGGCGAGTCGACGGCGTGGCCAACCTATACTCGCCTCGTGCCGGAGGTACCCAGGGAATGACCGGACTCTTGCGGGGTACGACCCTGTGGCTGACCGAACGGCCGATTGTTCGACGGCTGATCACGGAAACCCCTCTCGGCCACCGCGTCGTCAGTCGCTTCGTCGCAGGCGACACCCTGGAGGACGGGATGGAAGCGGCCCGGTCCCTGGGGAGCCAGGGCGTGGGCGCGATGCTCGATCACCTCGGCGAGAACGTGGAGTCCCCGGCCCAGGCCGCGGGCGCCACCGACGCCTACATCCGGGCGCTCAAGCGGATCCAGGAGGCGCCCGACCTCGACTGCAACATCTCCGTGAAGCTGACACAACTCGGGCTGGACGTCTCCCGCGAGCTGTGCGCGGAGAACATGGAGCGCGTCCTACAGGCGGCCACGGGCCAGGACCGGACCACGCTGGTGATGATCGACATGGAGGCACGCCCGTACGTGGACCACACGCTGCAGATCTACTTGGAGCTTCGGGACCGCTATCCGAACATGGGCGTCTGCCTCCAAGCGTATCTGCGTCGGACCGCGGCCGACGCCCAACGGATCGGGGGGCCGA
>VAYC01000303.1 GCA_005885025.1 Actinomycetota bacterium
GAACGCGGACGCCAGGCCGGCGCTCGGTGGGAAAAGCAGCGTGCGGATGCCGAGGGCTCGAGCCACGCCCCAAGCGTGAACCGGGCCCGCCCCGCCGGTGGCGACCAGCGCGAAGCGTCGGAGATCGCGGCCCCGCTCGATGGCGTGCATGCGGGCGGCTCCGGCCATGTTCTCGTTGACCACCCGGTGAACCGCCACCGCGGCATCGTCGGCCGACAGCCCCAGGCGATCCCCCAGTCCCGCCACGGCGGTTCGGGCCGCGGAGACGTTCAGGTCCATCTCCCCGCCCAGGAAGAAATCTGGGTTGAGGTACCCGAGCAGGAGGTCCGCGTCGGTGACCGTCGGCACGGTCCCGCCCCGGCCGT
>VAYC01000304.1 GCA_005885025.1 Actinomycetota bacterium
CCTCGATCAGGCAGGCCTTGGCGGTGGTCCCGCCCATGTCGAAAGCGAGGACGTCGGGACGGCCCGCCGCCGCGCCCCAGAATCCTGCTGAGAGGGCGCCCGCGGCGGGGCCCGACTCCAGGAGCCGGACGGGATACCGGCGGGCGGTGGCCGCTCCGGCCAGCCCGCCCCCGCCCGTCGACAGCATGATGCGAAGCGGACCCGACAGGCCCAGCCCTTCCATGCGCTTCTCCAGCATCTCCACGTATCGCCCCACCAACGGGGTGACGTAGGCATTGGCCACGGTGGTGGAGGTGCGCAGGAACTCACCGATCTCGGGCGCCACGTCGCTGGAGAGGGAGACGGGAAGGTCGGGCAGTTCCTCGCGAAGGATGTCCTGCACCGCGCGCTCATGCGCGTCGTTGCGGTGGGAGTGCAGGAAGCACACGGCGACCGCTTCCACGGCCTCGCGATCCAGTCGTCGGGCCGCGCGCCGCACGGCCCCGGGGTCCAGCGGCCGGTCAACCGAACCGTCCGGCAGGACTCGTTCGTCCAATTCGAACCGCAGCCGGCGCGGGACGAGCGGCTCGGGCAGGTCGAGGAACAGGTCGTAGAGGTCGAAGCGGCCGGATGGAGAGCACGTCGCGAAAGCCCTTGGTCGTGACCAGTGCAGTGCTGGCGCCCTTCCGCTCGATCAGGGCGTTGGCCACGAGGGTCGTGCCGTGGACGACCTCACCGATCTCGGGGCCCGGCACGAGCTGCAGCAGCCGCACCAGGCCGCTCTCCACGGCGATCGAGGGATCGCCGGGGGTGGTCAGCAGTTTTGCGCTGGCCACCACCGTCCCCGAGCGCATCAGCACCAGGTCGGTGAACGTCCCGCCGATGTCGACGGCGACGCGCGCCAAACCGACAGGGCTCCTCCCGCTCCTCGTACGGCCGGCCACGGCCCCTTTCTACCGGATCAACGAGGTGATGGGCGACCGCACGCGGCGTGAATCGGACAGGGTGGTGCAGACGGAAACGTGGGCCCTGAGGGATTCGAACCCCCGACGCGTGGATTAAGAGTCCACCGCTCTAACCAACTGAGCTAAGGGCCCGTGGCCGAGTATAGCGACGAACGCGCAATGGGTCCGCAGCCGGATGAGTGGGGTGACCGAGGGGACTCGAACCCCCAACCCCCAGGACCACAACCTGGTGCTCTAACCTATTGAGCTACGGCCACCACGACCGAAATGGATTTTAGCAGCGAGGTACGTTCGCCCCGCGCTAGCAGTCGATGTTGCCGAGCGATGTCGTGTAGTCGTTGGCGACCCAGCAGTTCCCGGTGTTCCCGGCGTCGTTGGCCAGGTCGTAGGTATGCCCGCTGGCAGTGTTCCCCCTGATCCGGTTGCGGTCCGATAGCGAATCGAGCTCGATCCCCGAATAGCCGTTGTCCTGGACGAGGTTCGACCGCAGGCGCACCCTGTCGCTGTTGGTGATCCAGATGCCGGTGCGCTGGTTATCGTGGACGTCGTTTCCGATGACCAGGATCCTCCCTCCGGACGAGTTCTCCACGATGATGCCGCGGACGTTCCCATAGCTCTCGTTCCCCTGGATCACCAGTGGGCCTCGCTGGGTCGAGGTGATGGCGCCGATGTAAAAGCCTGCGTCGCCGAAGCCGGTGGCGGTGTTGCCGACCACTTGAATGGTGTGGCTGAAGGACACGTTGACGCCGTACTCGGCGTTGCCGCACGTGTCCTCCACCTTGCTCTTCACGACCCGCCCGGTGGCCACGTGACTGAAGTTGATCTCGATCGGGGAATTCTCGCTGGCGCCGACCACCCGAAGGCCCCGGATGGTGGTCCCGTCCGCCCGGACGTCCACCGTGATGGGGGTCGAGCAGGTCCCGTCCACCGTGACCTCTCCGTCGCCCGCCGCCCGAAGGGTCAGGTTCGAGGTGCCGATCGTCACGTGCTCGGGGTAGACACCGGCGTGGATGTTGAGGACGTCGCCCGAGTTCGCGGAGGCCAGCGCCTTCTTCAGGGCATCCGGTACCGGGTAGACCTCGATGACGGTGCCTCCCGTCGGCCCCGAGAGGGCCGGCGCCGTCCCCGGCCAGGAAAGGATGCCGGCGAACACCACCATGGCCAGGATCATTCGGCGCAACATCGACCCTCCTCTCGACTCGGGTGGGCCGGGAGCAGGTTTCTATCAGATTTCGCTTCGCGCCAGGAACGGGCGCGCCGGGAGGGATTCGAACCCCCGACCCGCGGCTTAGAAGGCCGCCGCTCTGTCCCCTGAGCTACCGGCGCGGATTCCAGGCCATTCTAGATGCGCAAACGAGCCCGCCGGTTCCAGTCGTGGGAGAGCGGGTGAAGGGAATCGAACCCTCGTCACCAGCTTGGAAGGCTGGAGCTCTACCACTGAGCTACACCCGCGGCTCGCCGCTTCACTGTAGCAAGCAGGCGGCCGGGGATCGCTAGCGCGGCCCCCTGCGAAGCTCGGCCGGGAGGGCTTGGGGTGGGGGCATCAGCTCCCTCCACCGGTCGCCCTTCTCGAGCAGAGCGGGGACGTTCTCGATGGTGAAGTCCTCCGGCCGGATCCTCTCGAGCTCGTCCCAGCTCACCGGGTAGGAGACCGAGGCAGCCGGCCTGGCACGGGGTGAGTACGCAGCGACGACGTGCGCGCCGGGGGCGTTGCGGCCAGCATCCAGGAACAGGCGATCGCCCCGCTGGGCGATGTAGAACTCGGTGGTGGCGCGGTCGGGGGCGCGCTCCTTCACCCTCCTCGCCACCTCGTCGGCCGCGGCCCGAACCTCCCGGTAGTGGTACCGCCGCTGGAGGGGCACGAACAGGTGGATCCCCTTCGCGCCGGAGGTCTTGGGCGCAGCCGAAAGCCCGACTGCCTCCAGCACCTCCTTGACCAGGAACGCGATCTCGACGGCCCGGTCGAAGGCACCCTCGGGTGGGTCGAGGTCCATCACCAGATGGTCGGGCCGTTCCAACCGACCGACCCTGGACAACCAAGGATGCAGCTCGACCGAGCCCTGGTTCGCGAGCCACAGGAGCGTTCGCTCGGAATTACAAAGGATGTAGTTGACGTCCCGTTTGGCCGATTCGGCTGGAAGGGTCACGGTTCGAACCCAAGAGGGCGAGTACTTCGGTGCGTTCTTCTGGAAGAACGAGAAGCCGTGGATCCCGTCCGGATAGCGCTTCACCGTGAGCGGGCGGTCGCGGATGGCCGGCACGATGCAAGCGGCCACGCGTTGGAAGTACGCGATGAGGTCTCCCTTGGTGAGCCCCTTCTCGGGCCAGAAGACCTTGTCGAGGTTCGAGGGCTCCACGCCGCCCGGCATGGGCAAACGTTACCCGAGGAGGCGGGACCGCTACGGGACCTCGGCCGGGCTCAGGATGATCCCGTTGAAGAAGTCGGAATCCACGCAGCCACCGATGC
>VAYC01000305.1 GCA_005885025.1 Actinomycetota bacterium
CCTCGAGCACCGCTGGTTCCTGTCTGAGGCGGCGGGCAGGGACGTGGGGATGGACACCGCCGTCAGGTCCTACATCGACAACGTGCTGCTCTTCGCGCCGAGCGAGCGAACCGTGTTGCCTTCGGACACCGGCCCACTGCCGGTGATCGACCTCGAAGGGCAGCCTGCGGAGCCCTAGGCTTCGATCTCGCCGGTCACGCGCCGGTAGAGCGAGACCGTTCGCTCCGCAACCGACGACCAGGTGAACCGCTCGATCAGCCGGCGCCGCCCCGCCTCCCCGAACGCCCGCGCCAAGGCGGGGTCGGAGAGCAACGCGTTGACCCGCTCGGCGATGCCGGAGGCGAACGCCTTGGCATCGGCGGGCGTACCCCACGGGTCCATAGGCTCGAACGGGACCAGGAAGCCGGTCCTCCTGTCCTCGACCACTTCCGGGATGCCCCCGGTGGCGGTGGCTACCACCGGCGCTCGACACGCCATGGCCTCGAGGTTGACGATCCCCAGCGGCTCGTATGTAGACGGGCACACGAACACGGCGGCGTGGCTCATCAGCTGGATCACCTCGTCCTTGTCGAGCATCTTCGCGATCCACACCACACCTCCTCGCTCCCCCGCCAGCTCCTCCACCCTGCTCGCCACCTCGCGTTCGAACTCCGGGGTGTCGGGGGCGCCGGCGCACAGCACGATCTGGGCATTCCGGTCGATGTCCGGAGCCGCTTCGAGCAGGTGGGTGATCCCCTTTTGCCGGGTGATCCTTCCGACGAACAGCACGTACGGCTTTCCGGGGTCGACGCCATAGCGTTCCAGCACGTCCGTCTCCGGGTCGGGACGGTACTGGTCCGGGTCGATGCCGTTGTGGATCACCTCGACCCTCGACGGATCGATGGCCGGGTAGGCTCGAAGGATGTCCCGGCGCATGGCTCCGGACACGGCGATCACGGCGTCGGCGGCCTCTAGCCCCGTTCGCTCGCAGAAGCATGACAGCGCGTAGCCCCCGCTTCCGAGCTGCTCGGCCTTCCAGGGCCGGAGCGGCTCGAGGCTGTGTGTGGTGGCCACATGGGGGACCCCGTACAGGAGCTTCGCCAGGTGCCCGGCGAAGTTCGCGTACCACGTATGGCTGTGGACGAGCGACGGGCCCTCCAGGCCGGCGGCCATGGCCAGATCCACCGACATCACCTGCAGCGCGGCCACATAGGGCGCTTCACCGGCCAGCCGCTCCCACGGCTGGAAAGCCTGAACGGGCACCGGCGCACTCACCGAGTCGCCGCGCCCGAACTTGCGCACTTCGACGGCGACGCGCTTCGCCAGCTCTCGCGAGAGGTATTCGACGTGGACGCCAGCGCCGCCGTAGACGTCCGGCGGATACTCCCGCGTGAACAGGACAACCTTCAACCGCCGGCCCTCGTATTCCGATCGTTCAAACGAAGGCCATGAGAAAGAATGGTACCGACATGAGCTCGGAAGGTCACCCTCCACCGGGGGACGCCATCACCCGCGGCCCCGGCATCCTGCGGTGGACCGTGGCTCTCGTCGCCCTCGCAGGCCTGCTGGTGGCGGGGATCGCCGCCCTCGCGGCTCGGTCCCACCGCGCCGCCCCTGCGGTTCGGCCTGCGGGTCTCACCCCGCGCACCGACCGCCGGAACCTCTTGAACGGCCGGATCGTGTTCGCCAGCCGAAGCGACAGCGACGGGCGCTATCACATCCATGTGGTCAATCCTGACGGAACCGGGGAGACGGCTCTCACCTCGGGACCGGCGGACGACAAGACGCCGGCGTGGTCGCCGAACCGAGAGCTCATCGCGTTCACGAGGGCTTCCCAGGCCCCCGGCTCCTCGGGCAAGACCACGCACCTCTACATCATGAAGGCAGACGGGACCGGTCTGATCCAGCTGACCGTCGGGCCGGGGGAAGCCAAGGACCCCTCCTGGTCGCCGGAGGGGACCCGCATCGCCTTCACGGCAAAGGATGCCGCCGGCAAGACTCGGCTGCTCATCGCGACCGTGGACGGGACGCCCCCGCCTCAACTTCCGAAGCCCCCGGCTGACTGCATCGACCTGGAACCGGCCTGGTCGCCGGACGGGCTTACCATCGCCTTCGCCCGCCGGTGCGGAGACCAACCCTCGGGGCTCTACCTCATGCATCTCGATGGCACCGGCCTCCAAGCAGTGACCACCTTCGGGAGGACTCCAGCGTGGTCGCCGGACGGGGCGAAGATCGCGTACACGGGGCTCGGCTCCTATGGCCCGTCGGTGTACCTCATCAATGCGGACGGAACGGGGAAAGTCGAGCTGACGACCGACTTCTCCGGCGACCCGGTCTGGTCGCCCGACGGGAGCCAGATCGTGTTCACCGTGAGCGAAGTGGCCATCGTCAAGCTCTACGTCATCAACGTGGACGGCACCGGCATCCGACGGCTCACCGAGACGCCCTCCAACGAGGTTGCGGCTTCCTGGTAAGCCCTCCCTCGTTCAAGAAATCCACCCAAGAAATCCACCGATTTTCCACACGACTCGGAAATGGCTATAGTCCGTTTTGGCGTCCCTACCAGGGGGTTATCGGTGGCCGAGATTCACGCTGGAGGACGTAGGCAAGGTCTATCCCGACGGGACCAGGGCCGTCGGCGATCTGGACCTCGCGGTCGGGGACCGCGAGTTCATGGTGCTCGTCGGCCCCTCCGGTTGCGGCAAGACGACCGCGCTGAGGATGGTGGCCGGCCTGGAGGACATCACCGAGGGCACGGTCAAGATCGGCGACCGGGTGGTCAACGGGGTCCCACCGCGGGATCGGGACATCGCGATGGTCTTCCAGAACTACGCCCTCTACCCGCACATGTCCGTGTACGAGAACATGGCGTTCGGGCTGAAGCTCCGCAAGGTTTCCAAGGACGAGATCGACCGGCGGGTGAAGGATGCTGCGCGGATCCTCGGCCTGGAGGAATTCCTGGGGCGCAAGCCGAGGAACCTCTCGGGTGGGCAGCGCCAGCGAGTGGCCATGGGGCGGGCGATCGTCCGCGAGCCACAAGCGTTCTTGAATGGACGAGCCCCTCTCCAACCTCGACGCCAAGCTGCGCGTCCAGATGCGAGCCGAGATCGCCAAGATCCAGCGGGACCTCGGCGTCACCACCATCTATGTCACCCACGACCAGACGGAAGCCATGACGATGGGCGACCGGGTGGCGGTGATCCGAAAAGGACAGCTCCAGCAGGTGGAGCCTCCCCAGGTGCTGTACGACCACCCCTTGAACCTGTTCGTGGCGGGGTTCATCGGATCGCCGGCCATGAACATGGTGGAGGGCGACCTCTCGCACAGCAATGGGTCGGCGTCCGTGGAGTTCGCGGGGTTCAAGCTCAAGGTCGCGGAGGAAGCCACGGCCTCCCGACCCGCCCTCCGGAAGTTCGACGGTAAGAAAGTCGTGCTGGGCATCAGGCCGGAGGACATGGAGGACGCCTCGCTCGTACAGGACGCTCCCCAGGATCGCCGGATCTCGGCCACCGTCGACCTGCGCGAAGCCCTGGGCTCGGTGATCCTCATCCATTTCACCGTCAACGCCCCCATTGTCCTGACCGAGGACACGAAGGAACTGGCAAGCGACGTGAGCACCGAGGCACTGGAGACCCTTCACGAGAAGGCTCAGCAGCAAACGTCGACGTTCGTCGCGGAGCTGGATTCCAAGAGCAAGGTGCAGAGAGGAGATCGGATCGAGCTGGTCGTCGATACGGGCCGGCTCCATTTCTTCGACCCCGAAACAGGGCGCGGCATCTACCAGGAATAGCGGATGGCCGGAGACGCGGCGGCGATCGGACGACTGACCCAGGGACAGCCGCGCGCCGCCTCGTGGTTCCGCCGGCACACCTTCGAGATCGTCCTCGTCCTGCCTCTGGTTGCCTACATCACCGTCCTGACGATCGCTCCGATCCTCGACACGTTCCGTCTTTCGTTCAGCGCTCCCAAGACGGGGTTCGGCACCCTCGACAGCTATCAGGCGATCTTCAAGGACACCGTCTTCCGGCACGCGGTCATCAACACCATCATCGTCGCTCTGCTCTCGCTGGTTCTGGAGGTCGGCGTCGGCCTGGCGATCGCGCTCACCCTCCACGTCAAGTTCTTCGGGCGAGGCTTCGTTCGCACCGTGATGCTGGTTCCCCTGGGGGTCCCCACCATCGTGTCGGGCGCGGTCATGCTCCTGATCTTCCAGCGCTCCGGCTACATGAACTCCATCCTGGGATTGTTCACCGGCCTCATCGACAGGATCCCTGGGGTCAACCTGAAGTGGACCAACGTGTCGTGGACGGCGGCGGGAGGGTGGCGAACGCTCTTCACCATCGCCATCGCCGACATGTGGAAGGTGCTCCCCATCATGACGCTGATCTTCCTGGCCGGGCTCCAGTCGATCCCGGAGGACGTGTACGAGGCCGCGGACGTCGACGGCGCAACCAAATGGCAGCGCTTCACTCGGGTCACCCTGCCGCTGTTGGTCCCCTTCTTCACGATGGCGCTCATCCTCCGGGCCATCGACGCGTTCCGCATCTTCGAGCTGGCCCTGGTGCTCGGCACTGAGCCGGTTCTCGGGACCTACATCTCAGGCAAATACCGTCCGCCCGTAAACGATCCATTCACATCGGGGGCAGCTTCGATCATTTTGTTCGGCATCATCATGGTGTTCATCCTCCTGTACCTGAAGTTCGTCGCACGGTTCCAGGTGGAGCGATGAGCACCACGGCCTTCCGGCGAACGAGGCGCGACCCACTCGACGTGCCTCTCAAGGTGACCTTCCCCTTCTGGGTGATCGGGTCGGCTCTCCTCGTCCTTTTCCCTCTCTATCTGATCTTCATGGTTTCGTTCGCTCCAGGCTCGGCCGTGTTCGGGGAGCGCCCTCAGCTGGCGGTGACGAGCTTCACCACCCAATGGTGGAAGGCGGCCTTTCAGAGCGGTGGCCTCACCAGTCCGCTGATCAAGAGCCTGGCGGTCGCCTCGGTGACCACGCTCCTGGCGATCCTCATCGCCGCGCCGGCCGCCTACGTGATCTCCCGGCTCCGTCCGGCCATCCGGTACTCCATCGTGATCGGGTTGCTGGTGACCCGGATGTTCCCTGAGTTCGCCATCGGCATTTCGGTGGCCACGAGGTTCGCCAAGCTCGGCCTGCTGGACACGTACGTCGGGCTGATCCTCGCCCACCTGATCGGTTCCCTGCCATTCATCGCCTGGATCCTGGTCGGAACGTTCGAGACCATCCCCATCGACCTGGAGGAGGCTGCGCAGATCGACGGCGCGTCCAGGCTGGGAACACTGGTCCGAGTGGTCTTCCCCGTCGCGGCGGGAGGCATCGCCGTGGCCTCCCTGTTCGTGTGGCTGTACTCGTGGAACGAGTTCCTGTACGCCCGGCTCCTGACCACCAACCAGTTGACGCTGCCGCTGAAGGTCTTCCAGGCCATCGACCGAGGGACCACCCAGCAGATGGCGACCGTGGCGGCCATCCTTACGCTCCCCATTCTGCTGGTCGTGTACTTCCTGCAGCGATACCTGCGCCCCGGGGCCTTGACCGGAGCCGTGAAAGGATGAAGGAACACACAGCATTCGGGACGGCCCCCGTCGAGGGGCCGAGGAGGTGTGGTGCATGAGGTACAGAGTGAAAGCGGTAGTTGCACTTGTGGCGGTCCTCGCCCTTGTCGGCGCGGCGTGCGGAGGAGGCGGCAAGAACAATGCCACGCCTGCCGCCACGGGAGGCCTGTCGGGCACGACCATCACGCTGAGCGTCTCGCTGGCAGAGTCGGAGGTGGGGCCGGTCCAAGAGGTCCTGAACATGTTCAAGTCCCAGACCGGCGTGAACGTGAAGCTCACCTCGATCACGGCGCAGGACCTTCCCCAGAAGCTCCAGGTCGAGGTCTCCTCCGGCCAACACACCGTCCAGCTGTTCGCCCAGGACAACCTGGCCCTGGCGACCTTGGTCGACAAGGGGTTGGTGGAGGACCTCTCCGACGTCCAGATCCCGGACGGGGTCACCCCGGCCCTGATCCCGCAGAAGTTCGACGGGAAGCAGTACTTCCTGCCCTTCCGTCCCAACGTCCGAGTCACCTACGTGAACAAGGACCGCTTCGCCTCGGCCGGCGTGCAGCCTCCGACCACCACCGACGAGTTCAAGACCGTGGCCGAGAAGTTGAAGCAGGCTGCCGGCGGGCAGGGCAAGGTGACGCTGTCCCTGTCGGACACCG
>VAYC01000315.1 GCA_005885025.1 Actinomycetota bacterium
ACCGAGCAGTTGCCCGTTCGCGGAGAGCAGTTCCCTGAAACGAGCTCGCGCCCGGGACAGCCTCGAGCGAACCGTCCCCACCGGGACCCCCAATGCCTCGGCGATCTCCGCGTAAGTCAGTTCCGCCCAGGCGAAGAGCAGGAGGACGTCCCGCTCGTCTGACTGGAGGCTCGCCAGAGCCAACGCCAGCGCCGGGCCGGCGGCCCTCGCCTCCATCCGGGCCTCCGCCGCTTCGTAGGCGGAATCGCTGGTCAGGTCGGGATCGACACCGGTTCGTGCATAGGCAAGCAGCTTCCGGCGTTCCGCTCGGTGGTGGTGGCGAAGAAGATTCGTGGCGATGCCGAACAGCCATGGGCGGGCATCCGCCTGGCGAGGATCGTAGGTTCGCCGTCGGGTGAAGGCGAGGGCGAAGGTCTCGATGGCCAGGTCTTCGGCGATGTCGTGGCCGACACGGCGGCGGAGGAAAGCAAGCGTCGGGGGGAAGTGCCGTTCGAAGAGCTCGCGGAACCTCTCCGGCTCCTCCTCGCAGGCAGCGATGATGTGCGCGTCGGTGGAGATCTCCAGCACCATGTCCCTCCACCTTAGTGTTGCCCGGTCCCGCCCCCCGGGTTCCGAGCCGGGACTGGGAAGGTCGGATGGCGTCCCTCGATCCGCTACCATGAGGCGGTCCGGCGACAACCCCAGGGGTCCCCATGCTCAACGACGTCAAGCGCGCGCCATCGGCCGATGCGGCCAGGCTGGGCGAGCCGAGCTACGTGTGGCGCTCAGGACAGGAGCGGCGGCTCCAGCTGATCAGGAGATACATCCCTCTCGAAGGTCGGCGGATCCTCGACGTGGGGTGCGGGATTGGCACCTATGTGCGCCGGTTCCGCGACTTCAGCCCCCGCGTGTACGGCCTCGACGTCTCGGCCGAGCGCTTGGCCCAGGCCGGCCTACCGAACCTGGTCGCCGCGGAGGGCGAGAACCTCCCGTTCGCCGACGCGTCGTTCGACGTCCTGGTCTTCAACGAGGTCATCGAGCATGTGCGGGACGATCGCGCGGTCATCCGCGACGCGCTGCGGGTGCTCACCGACGGTGGGCATGTCGTGATCTACGCGCCCAACCGCCTGTACCCGTTCGAGACGCACGGCATCTACTGGCGTGGACGCTACCGGTTCGGCAACAAGTTCGGCGTGAACTACCTGCCGAACTTCCTTCGCCGGAAGCTCGTCCCGCACGCCAAGGCGTACCGGGCAACGGACATCTTCCGGCTGTGGGAGGGCCTGCCGGTCAAGCTCGTCGTCCACACCTACGTCTATCCGGGCTTCGACAACGTCGCGGCCAAGAGCGCCCGGGCGGGGAAGGCCCTGCGAGGCATGCTCTACCGGGCCGAGGGCACCCCGGCCCGCCGCTTCGGGCTCTCCCACTTCGTGGTGCTGGAGAAGCTTCGTCCGAACGCCTAGCTTGCCTCGTTACGCGGCCCGAACGAAGAAGAACGAGATGGCCATGATGACGTAGGCCCCGATCAGCTGCGCCCCTTCCAGCCAGTTGCTGCGGCCATCCACAGAGATGAGCGAGACGATGACCGTGGCCAGCGCTACCGCGGCGAGCTCGAAGGTGGTGAACACGAAGTCCATCGGGTGGCCCACGATCAAACTGATGAAGACCAGGGCGGGCGCCACGAAGAGGGCGACCTGCACGCTCGAGCCGATGGCGATCTCCAGGGTGGCATCGACCTTGTTCCGGAGGGCCATGAAGACGGCCGAGCCGTGCTCGGCGGCGTTGCCCACGATCGGGATCAGGACGAGCCCGACGAAGAATTTCGAGATGCCGAGGTCGCGGAGGGCCGGCTCGAGGGCGCCGACCAGCAGCTCGGACTCCACCGCCACCAGCGCGGTCGCGCCGATCAGCACGAGCAGCGCCGTTCGGACCGGCCAGTGGGGGCGCTCGTTCTCCTCGGGCGCCCGGAACAGGTGCTCGTGCGTGACCATGAAGAAGACCAGGGCGGCCGCGTACATCAGGATCAGGATCCCGGCCACCGTCCCGCTCACCACTTCGCGCTGGACGAGGTCGTGTCGTCCGCTGGTGAGCACGAACAGCGCGGGCATGAACAGGCCGATCACGGCCAGCATCAGCGAGCTGGCGTGCACGCCCGCCGCTTGCGCGTTGAAGGACTGCTCGCGATGCCGAATGCCTCCCGCCAGGAAGGAGAGACCGAGCACCAGGAGGAGGTTGCCCAGGATGGATCCGGTCAGCGACGCCTTCACCACCGGGATCTCGTCCCTCAGGA
>VAYC01000296.1 GCA_005885025.1 Actinomycetota bacterium
AGCTCGCCCTCGACCGGCCATTCACCTACCTGTTGGACGGGGAGCAGGATGCCGGCACAGGGAGCCTGGTGTCGGTACCGTTCCACGGCCGAACCGTTTCGGGCTGGGTCCTGGGCCCCGCGCAGGACGTCCCGGGAGGACGCCTGCTGAGGGTGAGGAAGCTCCGCTCACGGGTGCGCTTCTTCGACCCGGACATGCTGGGACTCTTGCGCTGGGCATCCGAACGCTACCTCGCACCCCTGGCCTCGGTGATCGAGCGATCCCATCCGCCCCGCGTGGCCGGCGAGGAGGAGGTCGCCGGGACGGAATCTCCGATCTCAGCCGCCCGAATGCCGGTCACCCGTCGCCCCGGGGTCACGAGCATCCTCGAGGCTGGCAGGACGACGTGGCTCCGGCCACTTCCGGGCGAGGAAGCGGAGGCGTGCATCGGCGCGGTTCGTGGGTCCCTCGACGCGGGACGGCGGGCGCTGGTGCTCGTTCCAGAGGCCGACCCCGTCCCGGGCACGGCCGCCGCGGTCCTGGAGGCGTTCGACGGCCGCGCGGTCTCCTTTTTCGGCGGTGACGCGAGGACCCGGTATCGAACGTGGCTCGAGATCCGAAAGGGCTGCCACGACGTGGTCGTGGCAACCCGGCCGGGGGTCTTCGCGCCCCTCGGGGACCTCGGCCTGATCTGGATCAGCCGCGAGGTGCACCCGGCCCACCGCGAGGATCGGGCGCCCTACTACCACGTGCGAGAGGTGGCCATGGCGCGAGCGCGGCTGCACGGGGCGGCCTGCGTCCTCGCGTCACTGTCTCCTTCGGTGGAGACGGCCGCCGCGGTCGTCAGTGGGGCCATCGCGGCGTCGAGGCCGGCTCGAGCTGTCGAGCGCGGCGCCGCTCCGCTGGTGGAAACCACGCCGCCAGAGGCGGAGGATCGATCCACGAGGCTTGCCGCGTTGCTGAAGAAGGCGCGTTCGGCCGCTCTGGTGGTCTCCAGACGAGGGTACGGGGTAGCCCGGGTGTGCCGGTCCTGCGGCGAGCCGGCGAAATGCGCGCGGTGTCGCGGACCCATCGTGGCCGAGCGGGGCGCGGCAACGTGCGGCGTGTGCCGAGCGACCGGTGCCTGCGCGAACTGCGGCGGGGGCTCGTTCGGCATCGAGCGAGGCGGCGCGGAGCGGGTGGCCCAGTGGGCCGGGCACGTGGCCACCGTTCCCGTTCGTCTGGCTACCGGCGAGGGCGACGCCGCCCGCCCGAGCGAAACCGGGGTCCTGGTGGGGACGGCCGCGTCCGTCAAGGACGTCGGTCCCGTTCGGCTGGACTTGGTCGCCATTCTGGATCCGGACCGAGCCCTCGCCCGGCCGGGCATCCACGCGGCCGAGCAGTCGCTGGCCACGTGGATGGAGGCGGCAGCGTGGGCGGGGCCGCGCTCGGGGCCGGGGCGCGTGCTGGTGCAGACCCGAAAGCCGGGCCATCCGGCAGTCCAGGCGCTGGTTCGGTGGGATCCCGTGGGATACCTGTTGGGCGAGGCGACCCACCGGGCTGAAGCTGGCTTCCCTCCCGGCCATCCTGTCTACCGGATGGCGGGACGGGGCGATCTGGCCGGTGAGCTTCGATCGGCCGGCGCCACGACCGTTCTCTCCACGTCGTCAGAGAGGGGAACGCTATGCTTGGTGGCCGTTCCCCCGGACAGGCTCGATTCGTTCCGACGCGAAGTGTTGAGACTCGTCGGCGAGGGATCGATCGACCGCGTGGAAGCCGAGCCGCAGCTGTAGGCGACGCGGAGCGTTCTTCGATGGAGGAGAGGTGAGCGTCCTTCCCATTCGCAGGCTCGGAGACCCGGTGCTCCGCGAGCCATGCCGGGAGGTGGAGGTGTTCGACGACCTCCTCAGCCGCGTCTACGAAGACATGCTGGAGACCATGTATCACGCTCCCGGAGTCGGGTTGGCGGCGCCGCAGATCGGTCTCTCTCTCCGGTTCTTCGTGTACGACGCCAATGACGGCTCAGGTCCGGGAGCGGTGGCCAACCCCGTCCTGTCCGAGCCGGCCGGGGAGCAGATCGACGAGGAGGGATGTCTTTCCATCCCGGGCCTGTGGTACCTGACGCCTCGGGCGCAGGGAGTTCGGCTGACCGGCCGGGACCTCCAGGGCGATCCCATCTCGATCGACGCGGAAGACTTGTTGGCGAGGATCTTCCAGCACGAGACCGACCACCTGGACGGGCTGCTGTTCATCGACCGGCTCTCCGAGGAGGACCGGCGCCGGGCGATGGCCGAGATGCGGGAACGGGACCTCGGGGCGCGTCCCGGGCCGCCCCGTCAGGGATCGATCGGGTAAGCGACGGTCGGCGGCCGATGCGGGTCGTCTTCCTGGGGAACGCTCGTTGGTCGGTCCCCTCGCTCGAAGCACTCGCCGGTTCCGGACACGAAGTGACGGTGGTGCTCACACGGGCGCCCCGGCCGGGTGGTCGCGGCAACCGCCCGATTCCGACTCCGGTGGCCGCGGCGGCGCGCCGGCTCGGCCTCCCATTGAGGGAAGTTGAGACCGTGAAGGCGGGCGCGGGCTTCGAGGCCCTGCGGGAGGCCCGCCCTGATGTGCTGGCCGTCGTCGCCTATGGGGAGATCCTGCCGAGGGCCGTCCTCGAGCTCCCTCGCGTGGCGCCGGTGAACCTGCACTTCTCGTTGCTGCCCAAACTCCGCGGAGCGGCACCGGTCCAGCGGGCCATCCTCGAAGGGCTGGACGTCTCCGGCGTCACCACCATCCGCATGGACGAAGGGATGGACACCGGCCCCATCCTCCTGCAGGCGGAAGAGTCGATCCTGCCGGAGGACGACGCCAGCTCCCTGGGGGAACGGCTCGCGCAGCTCGGCGGCCGGCTCTTGATCGAGACGCTCGATGGTCTTGCGGCCGGAACGATCGAGGAGCGCGAGCAGGACGATGCGGCAGCGACCTACGCCCCAAAGCTGAAACCGGGCGACCGGGTCATCGACTGGTCCCGCCCAGCCGATGAGATCGTGCGCCTGGTCCGGGCCATGGCCCCCGATCCAGCCGCGACAACGACGTTTCAGGGAAAGGGCCTGAAGATCTTGCGGGCCCAGAAGACCGGCATATGGCTGGCGTTTGATATCAATGAGACTGAGCGTGTTCCGGGCCAGATATTCGAGGCGGGGAAGGCATGAGTGGGGCCGACTTCGTCCGCGGATACCACCCCCAGCCGGGCGAACGGCTGGGGGAACCGGCCGGCGGGAGCCCGCCCCGAGGATAGAATCCGCCCGAGATGCCGGGGAAGGTCGCCGCCTCCATCCTTTCAGCCGACCACGCCTACCTCGCCGACCAGATAAAGCTGGTCGAGCAACACGTCGAACTAATCCATATCGACTGTATGGATGCTCATTTCGTGCCCGTG
>VAYC01000019.1 GCA_005885025.1 Actinomycetota bacterium
GTTTGATCGGGTTCAGCGAGAGCCTCCGCTACGAGCTTGCGGGCACAGGAGTCGGTGTCACCGTGGTGTCGCCCGGGGTGGTTCGCACTGCCTTCTTCGAGCGAGCGGGCCGTCCGTACACACGGCGGTTCCCGCGTCTCATCGAGCCCGATCGGGTGGCGCGCGCGATCGTTCGAGCGATTGGCCGCAACAAGGCCCAGGTTTTCGAGCCGAGGTGGATGGCCTTCCCCGCCTGGATCCGCGGCGCCTTCCCGGGCGTTTACCGCACCCTGGCAAGGAGGGTCGGCTAGGGCTCAGCTGTTGACCAGGGCCCGGATCGACTCTTTCAGCGACTTGGTCGTCGCCATGACCGCGGTCGGCTCGTACCCGCAGTGGGCCATGCAGTTTCGGCACTGCACGTTCCCGGAGTGCCGTCCGTACTGCGACCAGTCGGTGGTGTCCACCAGCTCCTTATAGGTCTTCGCGTAGCCGTCGGCCTGGAGATAGCACGGCCGCTGCCAGCCGAACATGGAATACGACGGGATGCCCCAGGGCGTGCACTCGTAGTCGACCTTGCCCTCGAGGAAGTCGAGGAACAGTGGAGTGTGGTTGAGCCGCCACTTCTTCCTGGTCCCGCCGGCGAACACTTGCTGGAACAGCTTCCGCGTCTCCTCCACGCCCATGAAGTGGTCCTGGTCGGGCGCCTTCCAATACGCGTAGGCCGGGGAGATCATCATCGCGTCGACGTCCAGGTCATCGTTCAAGAAGTCCAGGCAGTCCCGGATTCCTTTCGGCGTGTCGTGGCTGAAGAACGTGGAGTTCGTGGTAACGCGGAACCCGCGGCGCTTGGCCTCCTTGATGGCGTCGACGGCCACGTCGAAGACGCCCTCCTCGCACACCGACTCGTCGTGGCGCTCCCGCAGCCCGTCGATGTGCACGGCCCAGGCGAAGTACGTCGAGGGCTCGAAGAGGTCCAGCTTCTTCTGCATCAGCAATGCGTTGGTGCAGAGGTAGACGAATTTCTTCCGGTCGGTCAGGGCCTTGGCGATCAGGTGGACCTCGGGGTGGATCAGCGGCTCGCCGCCGGCGATCGACACCACGGGCGCACCGCTCTCCTCGATGGCGGCCACGGCCTGCTCCACGCCCATCCGCTGCTTGAGGATGTGCGCGGGGTACTGGATCTTGCCACAGCCCGCGCAGGCCAGGTTGCACGCGAACAGGGGCTCGAGCTCCACGACCAACGGGAACCTCTGCACCCCTCTCACACGCTGCTTGGCCAGGTACCATGCGACTCTGGCGCGCTGTCTCAATGGGACCGGCATGGCTCCCTCACCCTCTCACGTCTGAGCGTAGCTCCACCGGCAGGGTGAACCGCATGGACTCGGTGATCACCTGCCGCTCCTCTACTTCCACCGGCCCGAGATCGCCCAGGGCCTCGATCACGCGCTCCACCAAAACCTCCGCGGCCGACGCGCCCGCGGTCAGGCCGACGGTGCACGCGTCCACCAACCACGCGGGGTCGATCCCCGTCTCGTCGTCAACGAGCCGTGCGCGGCAACCCTCCCGCTCGGCCACCTCCACCAGCCGCTGCGAGTTCGAAGAGTTCTCCGAGCCGATCACCAGCAGCAGATCGCACTCCCGGGCCAGGGCCTTCACCGCGTCCTGGCGGTTCTGCGTGGCATAGCAGATGTCTTCCGAACCGGGCCCGGAGAGCGACGGGAAGCGGCCGCGGAGCCCTTCCACCACGGTGTTCACCTCGTCCACGGCGAGCGTGGTCTGCGTGAGATAGGCCACCTTGCCCGGGTTCTCGATCGCCAGTTGCTCGAGGTCGTCGTGTTCCTCGACCAGCCGGATCGCCTCGGGTGCCTCTCCCGTGGTCCCTTCGACCTCCTCGTGTCCGTCGTGGCCGATCAGGAAGATCGTGTAGCCGGCCTTGGCGAAGCGCTTGGCCTCCGCGTGGACCTTCGTCACGAGGGGACAGGTGGCGTCGATCACCCGCAGCGTTCGCTCGGCCGCTTCGTCGCGGACCTGGGGCGAGACCCCGTGAGCCGAGAACACGACGAGCGCCCCTTCGGGAACTTCGCCCAGCTCGTCCACGAAGACCGCGCCTCGCTGCTCGAGGTCCCGGACCACGTGGACGTTGTGCACGATCTGCTTTCGCACGAAGACCGGCGGTCCGTAACGGTCCAGAGCGCGTTCCACGATCTCGATGGCCCGTTCCACGCCGGCGCAGAAGGATCGAGGCCCGGCCAGGAGGACGCGACGGGGGCCGGCCGCCGCGGCCCAGGTCTCGAGGGCGGGCGCGGCCCGGCTGAGCGACCGATAGGCCTTCACGCCACCCGTCGCGGTGGCCAGCGGATGCGTCCGCAGATCGCGGCCGGCGACGTCGACGACGGTACGAAGCACGGCCAGTGGCCGGCCGTCCGAGGCCGTCGCGAGCCACGCCGACTCCATGTCCACGGCGAGCGCTCCGGTGTCGGCCAGGGCGAGCCGTTCGTTCCCCGACACGACGTGGTCCACCGAGACGATGGGGCCGCTGCGGGCCGCGATGCCGCGGCCGGCGAGGGCCGCCAGGAGCATGGTGCTCGACGGGAGCTTCCTGACGCCATCCGGTCCGCGAACCTCCGTCGCCACCACCACGTCCCCGGGACGAAGGCTGGGATCGAGGGCGCCGCAGAACCCCGCGATGGCCACGGCGCGGGACGATCCGAGCTCGAGCGAGGCGGCGGCTCGGGCCGCCTTGGCCCGGCCCATCCCGCCCCGGACCACCCTCGCCTCCGGGAGTCCCGACCGCACGGCTCGAGCCTCGATGGCGAGCGGCGTCAGGACCAGCAACCCGTCGCGGTTCACGTCGTACCCCCGAGGTATCGTCCGAGCGCGGTGATCGGGAAGACCAGGCGGTACAGGTGGTAGTTGATGTAGAAGTCGCCGGGGAAGCCGGTGCCCGTGTACCAGGGCTCGTCCCAAGTGCCTTCGGCCCGCTGGTTCTGCGCGAGCCACGCCACGCCTCGCCGCGCGGCCTCCGACTCGCGCTCGCCGGCCGCCAGGAGCGCCAGCAACGCCCATGCCGTCTGCGAAGCGGTGCTCGCGCCCCTCCCGATCCACGCCGCCTCGTCATAGGAGCGAAGGTCTTCGCCCCACCCTCCGTCGTGGTTCTGGTGGCGCTCCAGCCAGCGCACGCCGGCTCGGATCTTGGGGTTCTCACGCGGGATACCCGCGGCCACGGCGGCCGGGAGGACCGCCCCCGTCCCGTACACGTGGTTGGCTCCCCACCGGCCGAACCACGAGCCGCCCCTTTCCTGGTGGCGTGCCAGCCAGGAGAGACCGCGTCGGGTGGGGCGCTCGCCTCCCATCCCCTCGGCGGCGAGCATCTCCACCACGTGGGCCGTCACGTCGGCTGAGGGCGGATCGATGACCTCGCCGAAGTCGCAGAAGGGCAGCTCCCGGCACAGGGTCCGGGTGTTGTCGGCGTCGAACGCGGCCCAGCCGCCGTCCGCCGACTGCATCCCGACCAGCCACGCAAGGCCCCGCGCGATGGCCGCCTCCACTCGGTCCGGCTCGGGATGGTCCCGGGCGACCCGGCGAAGGGCCAGTACCACCTCCGCGGTGTCGTCGATGTCGGGGTAGTTGTCGTTGGCGAACTCGAACGCCCAGCCCCCCGGCGGGAGATTGGGGCGGCGCACCGCCCAGTCCCCGCGCACCCGGATCTCTTCGCGGAGCAGCCAATCGACGGCTCTCAGCATGGCGGGGTCATCGGCCCCCAGCCCGGCGTCGGCCAGCGCGATGACGGCCAGGGCGGTATCCCACACTGGAGACTGGCACGCCTCGAGACGCCTGGTCTCCCCTTCGACGATGGTGAAGCGGTCGATGCCGTCGAGCCCCCCGCGCATCACCGGGTGATCGAGCCCATACCCCCTGAGGTTCAGGGCGATGAGCGAGTACACCCAGGGCGGCTGGATGCCTCCCCAGGAGCCGTCCGCTTCCTGATGCCGCACGATCCACTCGGTCGCCCTGGCCAGCGCCAGGCGACGAAGACGCCCCGAAGGGTGACGCTCGTACCAGTGCAGCGCGCGATCCAACCGCTGGAACCCGCCCGCCCATGTCGTCCAGGGGTCGAGCGCTGCGCCCGGTGCTCCGGTCCGAAGCTCCTCGACGCCGAAGCCGAGCGGCCTGATCGGCCGGTGCGCTCCGACCACCGTGAGGGCGACGATGGTCTGGCGAGCCCAACACGCGAAGTCGTAGATGTTCAGCGGGAACCAATCGGGGAGGAAGATCACCTCGGGAGGCAGGGCAGGGATCTCGTCCCACGACCAGGCTCCGAACAGCGCCAGCCACATGTGCGTGAACACTCGGGCCCCCTCGAGGCCACCCCGATCGCGGATGTACTCGAGCGCCCGACGCATATGGGCCGCGTCCCTCGGGTCATCCGCCAGCCGAAGCGCCACGTAGGACTCGATCGTGGTCGAGAGGTCGGCCGGTCCTCCGAAGAAGTTCGTCCACGTTCCGTCGTCGCGCTGCTTCGAGCGGATCCAATTGGCGGCGAGGCGGGTCTCTTCCTCGCCCCTGATGCCCAGGAACTGCCGGAGGAGGAGGTCCTCCGCGTCCATCGTCACGTTGGTCTCGAGCTCGCCCTTCCACCATCCCTGCTCGTGCTGCAGCTTGAGGAGGTGGTCCCGGGCCCGCCGGAGGGCATCCTCCGCCGCCACCCGGATCCGAGACGCTGTCCTCACGGTCACCCGATCCTCCTAGAAGTCCCTCGCCGTGACGAACGCGGCGATCCCTTCGAGCTCCCCGCGAGGCTCGGATTCGATCGGCACCCGGTGCAGCGAAGCCAGTGCCAGGTCGAGCTGACGCTCGGCTTCGGTCTGGGTGCGCTCCTTGCCTCCGCACCGATCCACGAGGTCCGCGGCCAATGCCGCCGTCTCCTCCGACAACGACCCGTTCGACAAGAGATCGAACAGCCGGTCTCGGTCCTCTCCCGTGGAGACCAGCGCGGTAACCACGGGAAGCGTCTTCTTGTGCGCTCGAAGGTCGCTGGCCACCGGCTTGCCGGTCACCTCCGGATGTCCCCAGATGCCGAGGACGTCATCGACCGCCTGGAAGGCGAGTCCCAGGTGGAGACCGAAGTCGGCCAGCGCGCCCACCGCCGCTTCATCCGCTCCGGCCAGGATGGCCCCGATCGATGCCGCGCAGGAGAGGAGCGCCCCGGTCTTGTGCGCGGTCATTCGAAGGCACTCCTCGACCGACACGTCAAGGCGCGATTCGAAGGACAGGTCTTCCGCTTGGCCGGTGATCATTGCGGCCGTGGCTTTGCCCAGGGCGCTGGCGGCGCGCGATCGCTCAGGTGACGCCGGGTCTGTCAACAGTTCCTGGGCCAGGAGCATCAACGCGTCGCCGGTGACGATCGCGTTCCCCACCCCGAACAGAGCCCACGCCGTGGGGCGGTGCCGCCGTTCGAGATCGTGGTCCATGACGTCGTCGTGCAGCAGTGAGAAGTTGTGGACGAGCTCGACGGCGACGGCGCCGGGCAGGGCCACGGCGTCAGGCGATCCGACGGCCTCGGCGGAAAGCAATGCCAGGGCCGGACGAACGGCCTTGCCGCCGTCGCCGGTCGAGGGCCGTCCCTCCGCGTCGACGAACCCGAGGTGATAGCCCACCACTCGCCGGATCTCTGGCGAAAGCGCCGCCACGCAATCTCTCAGGGCGGGCCCAAGCAGGTCGCGGGCTCGGAGCAGGGCGGAGGGAACGCTTGGCATCGTGCCGGTCTGTCGGCTCATGCCGACACCGCCTCGGGGAGCGCGCGCGTTCGCCCCATGCTGGCCAGTGCTTCCCTGGCCGCGGCCAGCCCCGACCGCACCGCTCCTTCCATGGTGGCCGGCCACCCGGTGTCCGTCCAGGCGCCGGCAAGATAGAGGCCGGGAATCCCGGTGACCGGACCAGGGCGCAGGGATCGCGTGCCCGGCGCCTGGCGGAACGTCGCGGCGTGCTCCCTGGTGACGAAGAATCGCTCCACGGTGGCCTGCCCGGCTCTGGGGAACAGGGCCCGAAGCGCCGGCAGGAAGCGTTCCCGCAGCTCCTCGGACCGCTCCTCGATCTCCCGGTCTGCGCCCGACAGCGAGATGGCCAGGTACTGTCCGCGCTCCAGTCCCGAAGGTCGGGTTCGGTCGAACACCCACTGCACGGGAGACCCAACCCCGGCCACGAAGGGCAGGTCCATCACGGGCCGGTCGAAGACGACGTGGACGTTCACGATGGGTGACAGGCCCAGCCGCGCAGCCCTCGAGGCCGCGTTGGGCAGTGCTCCCGCCGGCAGGACTTCCGCCACTCGATCGTGCGGGAGGGCCACCACCACTGCGTCGGCGTACGCGCCCCCGTTTTCGGTCACGAGGTCGAATCCGGCCCTCTCGGTGCGGGCGATGCGGCGGATGGAGGTGTGCAGGTGAACGGGGGTGCCAGTTCGCTCGAGTGCCCGTTGGGCCGGCTCCGCGTGGAGCTCGGAAAGCGGCACCCTGGCGTACCCGATGTCGGCGGCGCCCCGTTCTGACAGCAGGCCGGTTCGGAAGACCTTCACGGCCAGGGCCAGCGAGGCCCGGTCGGCGTCGAGGTTCAACGTTGGGAGCGCGATCAGGTTCCATAGGGTCTGGACCGCCGCGGGGGACTGGCCGTGGTCCGCCAGCCACGTGCCGAACGTGCGCCCGTCCAGCTTCGGGTCGTCCGGGTCCAGGCGGGACAACGCCAGCGCCGCACGCACGGTTCGGACCCGATCGAGCGGCCCGAGGAAGGGGTAGCGGGCCAAAGACCTGGCCAGGTGCAGGGGCGCCGGAAGCCCGGAGCGGCGCAGCCATCCCGTCCGGCCGCCCGGTGACATCACCGGGATCGACATCCGCTCCTGGAGGACGGTGAGGTCCTCGGCACCGATGCGCGCGAGGAATCCTCGGTAGGCCGTGCAGCACCGGAGGAAGACGTGCTGGCCGTTGTCGACCCACAACCCCTCGCGGCGGAACGAGAACGTGGCTCCGCCCAGGCGAGGCCTGGCCTCGAACAGCGACACCCTGGCGCCACCATCGGCGCAGGCCAGCGCGGCGGCCAGCCCGGCCAGCCCCCCGCCCACGACGGCGACGTGCGGCCGGCTCGCCCCGTCACCGCCAGAGGGCAACGGCCCGCTCACGTGCCCACCCCCACCAGGCTGCGGGCGGCAACCCAGGCTTTCTCCCATGGCGGAAGCGACACGCGCCCTTCCAGAACTCCTTCGGGATGGCGTTCCACGCGGGCCAGGATGCGCCGGTAGATCCCCGTCATGGCGGCCACGCACGACCCACTCCTCGAATCGAGGAGGGGGAGCAGGCGGAGCCCCCGCCGGAACCAGTCCCTGGCTCGGGCCGCTTCGAACCTGACCAGCGCGCCCACGGCCGCCGGCGGGGCCATCCCGAGATCGGGGCCGCACCCGAACCGGTCGAGGTCCTCTTCGGGGATGTACATGCGCCCCCTCCCGAGGTCCTCGCGCACGTCCCGCAGGACGTTCGTGAGCTGCATGGCCACCCCCAGGTCGTCGGCCAGCCGCGTGGCGGTGTCCGGACGGCTCGACCCGAACACAGCCACCGACAATCGCCCGATCGAGCCCGCCACGCGCCGGCAGTACGGTTCGAGCGCGTCGAAGGTGGCGAACCGTTCGCCGCGCGTGTCCATCGCGACGCCATCGATGAGGTCCGCGAAGGCGGAAAGCGGGATGGGGAATCGAGCGGCGGCGTCACCGAGCGCCGAGAGCACGGGGTCGGTGGAGCTGGACACCCTCCCAAGATCGGCCCTGGCTTGCTCCAGCAGATGCAACTGCTCGGCCGCGGTCAACAATCCGTCGCCGATGTCGTCGACGCGCCGGGCGAACGCGTAGATGGCGCAAAGTGCGCGCCGCTTGGGGACCGGGAGCAAGCGAATGCCGTAGTAGAAGTTCGCCGCCCGGGCGCGCGTGATCTCCTCGCAGTGGCGGTAGGGGTCGGTGGCCATCATCGCGAATTCCCGCTGGTGGACGCCGGCCGGTGAGAGCTTCGAAGCCCCGCGAGGGTTCGGACCAGCGTCCATGCCCGCCTCGCCCGCGACGGACGAGGCCGGACGGAGAGGACGTCGTACCCGGCGCGGGCGATCGCACCCAATGCGCTTCGCCCGCCGGCCACGAACGCCGCAACGGCGAACCCGGCCCGGCCTCCCAGGTCGCGAGCCAGCGGCGCCCCCTCGTCCAAGATCGTCCCAGCCCGTCCAACCTCGAAGGCCATCAACCGGCGGAATGCTCGGCTCGGCCGGGACGCGCCAAGACCCTCAACGGGGCAACCGAACCGCTCGAGGTCCTCCTGGGGCAGGTACACGCGTCGGCGCGCCAGGTCCTCGGCTACGTCCTGCCAGTGCTCCACGAGCTGGAGCCCCGTGCACACCGAATCCGAGAGCGCCATCCGCTTCGGAGTGGCCGCCCCCAGGACGTACAGCACCAGGTGCCCGACGGGATTGGCCGAGAGCTCGCAGTAGGCGACCAGGTCGTCGAAGCTGGCGTACGTCCTCACCTCCTGGTCCTGTCGGTTCGCCGCGATCAAACGGTCGAACGGTTGGCGAGGGATCTGGAACCTGCGGACCGTCGGCACCAGGCGTTGCATCAGGGGGTGGGTCGGCGTCCCGGCATAGGTGCGGTCCACCTCTCCCTCCAGCCAGTCGAGCAGCGCGACGCGGTCGCCGGCGGCTTCGTCCCCGATGTCGTCCACGAGCCGTGCGAAGCCATAGATGGCGAGCAGATGCCGTCGGGTGTTGCGGGGCAGCAGCCGTGACGCCACGGGGAAGTTCTCCCTCGTGGCTCTGGCCATGACCGCCCCAGGAGACGGCGGGGCCGAGCGGACGGCTGGGGCCGGCCGCATCAGTCCCCCATGACCTGGATGAGCACGCGGCGGTCGCGCGCCCGGTCGAGCTCCAGGAAGAACACTCGTTGCCACCTTCCCAGCTGGAGCTCGCCCTCCACGATCGGGATCGCCTGCGAGGCCGATCCGAGGAGGGCCTGGCGGCAGTGGGCATGCCCGTTGGGGATGTCGTGCGGGTCGTCGTCGAGGTTTTCGGTGCGGGCGTCCAGGTCATCGTGCCGGTAGATGCCCTTCAGAGGGACCAGACTCTCCATGAGCCCGCCGAAGTCCTCGATGAACCCGCGCTCGCGCTCGTTGATGAGGACGGCGCAGGTGGTGTGGGGGGAGTACACCAGCGCCATGCCGTTCCGCACATCGGCGCGGGCCACCAGGTCTCGGACGTCGTCGGTCATGTCGACGAACTGCCCGCAGTCCGTCGTTCGGAAGCTGTGGTTCTCGAACAGAAACTTCATCGCCGTCCTCCCCTGGGCCTCCTCGAGAACCCGACGAACCGCCCTTGGCGCCAGTGAACAAGGAATTGGAGTGACTACCCAGTCACGTCTATTGCTTGAATCTTCTGAGGGCCGGGAAGGGCATGTCAAGTCAGCCGGCCGTGCTCGGGCCTCGCCTGACCTGGGAGTGGTGGTTGTGGAGATTCTGAATCAGGCGGGCGCCGAGGTCTCCAGTCCGAGCGCGGCCAGCGGCGAGGGCTCGAGCGTGCGGCGGAAGACCAGCACGGCGGCCTGCTGGAGGAGGAGCGCCCCGGACATGAGTGCGTTCTCGGCTTGCTGCAGCTCGCCGACCTCGTGAGCCAGCGTCGTGAAGGTTCGGCGGGCGACGGCCGCGTATCCAGGTCGGCGCTGGATGGCCCGCGTGAAGAGCTCCATGAACAGCGGGAGCTTCGGGTCCATGGCCCGGGCCAGGACTTCGGCCGCTCGATCGTTGGGGAGGGGTCCGGTGGCCACCGCCCCTCCGAAGGATTCCACGATCTCGGCCACTGCCGCGTCGGCGGCGGCGAAGAACAGCTCCTCCTTGGAGCGGTAGTGCCGGTAGAACGATCCCTTGGCGATCCGGGCGGCCCGGCAGATCTCGTCCACGTTCACGTCCGCGTAGCCACGGCGGGCAAAGGCATCGACGGCGGCGTCCAGGAGACGCGCGGCCGGCGTTCGCCGGCTGCCCCGGCCGGCATGGACGCCAACGGCTCGATCCCACATCTCCGGACGAAACGCCTGCTCTTGCTCGAGCCCGAGGAGATCGGGGAGGACCCTGCGGATCACCGGAAGGGGAAGGCCCCGCCGTTCCCGGAGAACGCGGATCAAGCGGAGCGCCTGCACGTGCCGTTCGTCGTAGAGGAAACGGTTGGGCGCGGTTCTCCGGGCCGAAGGGAGCAAGCCGAGCCGCAGGTAATGATGGATGGTGGCGCCCGGCACGCCGCTTCGAGCCACGAGCTCGCCGATGGAGAATCGCTCGGGGATCAGAAGGGGGGCCACGCGGTCGATTGTTCCACACGCCCGAACGGCATCGACTATGGTGCAGGAGAGGATGCCGCCCATCTCCCTCATCTCCGACTCCAGCGCGTGCCTGCCTCCCGAAGTGGCCCGGCGATTCGGCATCGCGGTGCTTCCGATCGTGATCCACCTGCCATCCGGGGACATCCGGGACGGGATGGAGGAGGCAGGCGACGTCGTCTACCGCTCGCTGGCCCGAGGCGAGTCCGTCAAGTCGAGCGCACCGTCGCCGCTGGAATACCTCGCTGCCATGGAGGGTGCCGAGGGGGATCCGGTGGCGGTCACTCCCGCCGTCGAATTCACTGCGATGTATCGAAACGCAGCCGTGGCGGCGGAGATCTCAGCGCGTCCGGTCGCAGTGGTGGATTCGCGAACGGCCGCGGCGGCGCAGGGCCTGGTGGTGCTGGCCGCGGCCGAGGTCGCCGCGGCAGGCGGCGGTACCGAGGCCGTCGTTCGAGCCGCCGAGGACGCGGGGCGAAGGGCCGAGTTGGTTGCGGCCCTGGATGGCGTGGAGCACCTGAAGAAGAGCGGCCGGATCCCGTCGGTGGCTCTCGACCTCGCCCGCCAGCTCGGGATCCGCCCGGTGTTCAGGCTGAACGGCGGCGCGGTGGAACGGCTCGGGGTTCCCCGGAGCGCACCGGCTGCCCTCAGGAGGATTCGCCGGGAGGCCTTGGCCCGGGGACTGGACCGGGCGGCCGTGAGGGTCGTGTTCCATGCTGCGAACCGCGAAAGGGCCGATGAGCTCCGAGAGCTGATCGGCGGAGCCGATTACCTGACGGAGTTCAGCCCCTCGATGGGGATCCACACGGGGCCGGGGGTGGTCGGGGTGGCCTGGCTTCGGCCGGCTTCTACCGAGCGCTAGGCTAGCCGGCGCTCGCCGGCAGCACCGGGTCGCCGACCCGGATGATCCCCCCGGAGACGATCTCGGCCCGCAGCCCTCCCCGATGGATCAGCGCTTTCACCACCGGCTGGCCCGTCAGCTCGGCGAGGTGATCGCAGGGCTCGCACAGCCGCATCCCCCGGAGCCGAACCTCGCCCACCATGAACTCCTGGTCGACGAGGTGGTTGAGAGACACGCCGGCCGTGATCACGTTCCTGCGGGGATCTCCGGGACCGAGGCGCAGTCCGTAGTCTCGACCCGCAGCCTCCACCGCTTCGGACTCGATCAAGGTGACCTCGCGTCCGGTCCCCGGCCGGTCCGAATACGTGCCGACTCGCTCGAAGTACCGATCCCCCTCGAGACCTCTCCCCTGCACGGCGCGGACCTCATCCAGCGAGCTCATGGCGTCCCCGCCCTTCGGAGAGATGAAGATGCCTACGACCTGCCCCGACCAGTCCGGCACGGCCTGGTGTGAACGAGTTGTGGGAGCGGACGCAGTCTCGGCCATAGGGGAGAGCGTAGGCCATCGACGGGGGTGCGACCATTGGGGCCCATGGAAGATCTGGACGAGTCAGACCTCGACCCGGACCCGTTCGGTCAGTTCGCCCGGTGGTTCGCCGAAGCCCAGGCCAGTGGGAACCTCCAGCCGGACGCCTTGGCGCTCGCCACGGCGACACCGGAGGGACGGCCGTCCCTTCGCCTGGTGCTCCTGAAGGAGTTCGACGCGCGCGGGTTCGTCTTCTACACGAACTACGGGAGCCAGAAGGGCCGGGAGCTGGAGGCCAACCCGCTGGCGGCGGCGGCGCTGTACTGGCCCGAGCTGCACCGCCAGGTTCGGATCAGCGGGAGGGCGCAGCGGCTCCCGCGCGAGGAATCCGAGCGATATTTCCGAACCCGCCCTCGAGACGCCCAGATCAGCGCGCTGGCGTCCCGTCAGAGCCGCCCGATCGAGAGCCGCGAGGCGCTGGAGCGGCAGTTCGAAAGGACGGCGACTCGCCACGCCGGGACCGATGTGCCGCTCCCCGAGGAATGGGGAGGCCTCCGGCTGTCGCCGGACACCTTCGAGTTCTGGCAGGGACAACCGAGCCGGCTGCACGACCGGTTTCGATACGTTCGGCAAACCGCGGAGACGTGGCGCATCGAACGGCTCCAGCCATGAGCGCTTGGCGGGCGCCTAGCCCAAACCCCCGCTCAACCGGCGGCAGGGCGAGCTGCCAGCCGTCGCTGCTCGTGCCTGGCGATCGCCGCCGCGCCCCCGAGCAGCAGCACCAGCACACCGAGCCCGGATCCGGTGACCGCCGACGCCGCCATCGCCCTGGCAGGCCCGAGCCGGCCAGGTTCGCCGAGCCAGGCGAACGCGAGGCTGCCGATGGCCGTTGCCAGCTCGTACAGCCCGTCGACCACGCTGTTGGCGCGGCCTCGGACCGCGTCGTTGAGCTGTTCCGCGATCGTCGCGGACATGGGGATCCCAGCGCCGGAGTCCGCCAGTCCGGCCGCGAAGGCGATCGGCATGAGGAGGAGGAAGGAGGGCTCGAACCACGCCAGCGCGAAGGTCCCGACGCCGGCGACCGAGGCGATGACCCAGGGGGTTCGGGAGTGGCGATCATCGCGGGCCGCGATGACGAGGCTGGTCACCACGGTCCCCAGGCCCGCGACCGAGAGGACGAGCCCGAATTGACCGCCGGGTCGCCCGAGCACGTCACGGACGTAGACCACCAGGAGGGCGATGACCCCGGCAAAACCCAGGCTGAGGGCTGCGTTCAGGAATGCGTAGGTTCGGACCGCGGGAGCACGAACGATGGCATGGAAGCCGGCTCGAAGGTCACCCAGGGTGCTCCCCCGTTCACGCACCGGCCTTCCTCGCGACTCGATGGTCACCAGGAAGCCGGCCGCCATCACGAACGAGGCAGCGTCCAGGAAGAACGCCTGACGGGCGCCGACGAGCAACACGGCCAGTCCTCCTATCGCCGGACCCACCATGTGCAGCACCTGGTGGGTCGTCTCCGTCACCGCTAGCGCAGGGACGAGGCGGCCCTGGGGTGCCACTTGGGCGAGAAAAGCCGACCGGGCCGGCTGGAAGAGCGGCCCGAACAACGCCACGGCAAAGGAGAGGGCGTACGCCTGCCACGCGGCGTGCGTAAACGGCAGGATGCCAACGAGCACGCCTCGGCAGAGGCAGCTGGTGATCATCACGGACCTGCGGTCGAGCCGGTCGACGAGGACACCCGCGAACGGCCCGATGGTGAACCACGGCACGGAGTGAAGGGCGAGCGCCACGCCGACCCCGGTGGCCGTGCCCGTGAGGTTGTTGACGTAGACGGCGAGCGCGATCGCCGTGATGAAGTTGCCGACGTCCGAGATCCAATCGGAGAACCAGAGGGATCGGAGGTCCCTGTTCCGCAGAACACCGAAGATGGCCGCGGTTCGATCGAAACTGCGCCGAGGCATCGGCCGACATTATGAGGGCGGTTCGGGCTAGCGGCCGGAACCCAGGGGGATGTCGACGACCTGCCCGATCAGCAAGCGATCGGGATCGGTGATCCTGGAATGGTTGGCGCGAAGGATCTCCGGCCACCTTCGCCCGTCGCCGAGAAAGGTCCTGGCCAAGCCCCACAGCGTGTCGCCGGGCCGGATCCGGTAGCGCACCGTCTCGGCCTGTCGAGCCTCGGCCAGCTTCCTCCGCGCCTCGGCCAGGGCTCGGCGGGTGGCTTCGAGGTCGGCGGCGGCCGACCGCAGACGCTCCTGCTCCGCGGCGAGATCGCTCCTCGCTCGGTCGAGGTCACCACGTAGCCGGCGGAGCTGCGAGTCTTCGGCCTGCAGCCGGCGCCGCAGCTCGAGAACGGTCTCCCGATCGGGATGTGGCCGGAGCTCGCGGTCGATCCAGTAGCCACCGGCCCCGCCGGCGAGGATGCCCAGGGCGACGAGCGCCGCCACCGAGGCCCGCAGCCCGCGTCCGGGCGCAGCCACGGCAACCGGCGCGGCGGCAGGTGCGGGTTCGTCGCTCCGGAGCGGCCAGAGCTGCTCGATGTCCCACCCGAACCACGCCATCCGTTCGGCCACGGGGTCGAGGACCAGGGCAACGCTGAAAGGTTCTCCGAACAGCACCTTGTGCAGGCGGCGGTCGTAGTCGGACATGGCGACGCCCGACCCGGGGTGCGAGTGGTACCAGCCGACGATCGTCGAACCGGGATGCTCGTCGAGCTTCGCGTAGGCCTCCTCCCACACCGGCGGGGGGAAGGCGATCTCGCCTGCATACTCGTCGGTCTGTCGGGCCGGGAGCGCCGCGTCGACGCGCGTCACGTCGTCGATGGGGCGGCCCAGGAGGATGCCTCCAACCTTCCTGGCCCACGCCGAGTTGACGTGGTCGGTGACGACCTCGAGGACGCCGGGCTGAACCAGGGGGACGCCGGTCATGTTCGGGGCCCCCCGTTCGTCGTCGGGGGTGGGGAAGTCTACGTCCGCCTCGTGTGGGCAAGTAGGGGACCTTCGGCCTGGTCTGTTCGAACTAGCCAGCCAAC
>VAYC01000308.1 GCA_005885025.1 Actinomycetota bacterium
CGAGGTCGGCCAGGAGCTGGCTGTCGAACCCTGGGATCAGAGCCACGATCTTCGGCCTCACCTGCACCAGCCCGCTCTTGCCGTAGTGGCGGTGCAGCCGCACCACGTAGAACCAGGAGTTCTCCCCGCCCTCCAGCAGGTAGTCGCCAATGACGAGGGCCGCACCGTCCCAGTCGTTGTTCCACAACCCGCCCTGGACCGTGGTGTTGGCATCGATCGACCACAGGACCGTGGGCGTGGGCCGATCGAGCGCCACGATCCGGAACAGGTTGTCGCGCGACCCCGCGTAGTAGAGCGGGTAGCCGTCGGGGTCGGTGGTTGCAGACCCCTTCGCGAGATCCCCGGTCACCAGGTCCGGGCGGGTCGGCTGGCCGGTCTTGCCGTCGAGGAAGTGGTAATGGCCGTCGTACGCGCCGATCCGGATCTCGATCTTTCCCTTCTTCCCGACGACCACGTTGGGCTGGCCGGTCCACCCGGTGCCGCACCACAGCCGTTTCCCCTCCTGATCGCTCGATTGGCCGCACAGCCCACCGCTCGACGGGTAGCGCCACAGGACGGTCGGGTGTTTCGGGATCGGTCCCTCGCCGTAGAAGGAACGGCTCGCGTTGCCCCGGAAGGTGGTGAGGCCGGGGAACGCAGTGTTGATGGGTCCGTCCGTCGAGGGCGCCGCGGACTGAGTCGGGGTCGGGGCGATCACCGGCGCGCCCGTGGGCGAAGGCTGGGGGCTGGGTTGGACCGGGTGCGTCACCACCTCGCGCCTGGCCCGAGCGAACAGCGGATCGATGAGCCCGGTGCGCCAGACGACGGCGCCGGCGCAGATGAGAACGACGAGCGTGATCAGTCCCACCGCGCGGAGGCTGGTAGAACGACGCCGGCGATGGCGTGGACGATGCCGGGGAGACCGAGGGCGAGGCGGCGCCTCGAGGAGCCGGCTCACGGCCGCCCCCGATCAGATCGGGGCGCAATCATGTTCCGGCCGACATCGTACGGGCCCCCGCCGACAAAGGGAAGGAGGTCGGCCCCGGGCCCATTTGGCTGTTCACGCGACTCGAGGGAAGAATCGCGGCATGCGGATCGAGCTGGTGAAAGGCGACATCACCGATCAGCAGGTGGACGCCATCGTGAACGCGGCGAACTCCTCGCTCCTTGGCGGCGGTGGGGTGGACGGGGCCATCCATCGGAGAGGTGGGCCGGGCATCCTGGCCGAGTGCAAGCGCATCCGCGCCGAGCGATGGCCCGAAGGCCTCCCCACCGGCCGGGCTGTGGCCACCATCGCCGGCCGGCTCCCAGCGAAGTGGGTGATCCACACGGTCGGCCCCGTCCATTCGAGGAGCGAGGACCGATCGCACCTCTTGGCGAGCTGCCACACCGAGGTCCTCAAGGCAGCCGACGAGCTGGGCGCCAAGACCGTCGCCTTCCCGGCCATCTCCACCGGCGTCTACGGCTATCCGCTCGAGCTGGCCGCGCCGGTCGCCATCAATGCCGTGAAGGCAGCCGAGACGCAGGTCGAGGAGGTCCGGTTCGTGCTGTTCGACGAGGCGGCCTACCGAGCGTTCGAACGAGCCCTGGCCGACGCCTAGAAGAGGGGCTTGCCCTGCGGCGCGGACGCCAGAAACTTCGTCAGCGCCCCCAGCGTCTGCGCCGTCGCTTCGAACTGCGGGACGTGCCCGATGTCGGGCAACACCACGAACTGCGAGCTCGGGATGTTTTGGGCCAGCCGAACTCCCAGCCGAGGGGAGACCAGACGGTCCCGCTCCCCGAACAGGACCAGCGTGGGCTGCTTGATCTTTCGCAGAGAGCCGTAGAAGGGCTCCGGCCGCTCGGTCACGATGTGCCGGAGCGAGGAGAAGA
>VAYC01000309.1 GCA_005885025.1 Actinomycetota bacterium
CTCATCGCCTCCACCCCCCTGTCCGCGACTGTGCCCATGCTGCTCGCCTCCCAACAACCCAGTCAAGGGCCTGGGTATCCGAGAACTTTCACCGCGCCGCTTCGGGCTGGGCTGGGGGGACCTTCCACCCCGTAGCGGGTTTCCGTGCTTCACCCCATGCCCGGAGCCTCCAGTCCGGGTGGCAGTTTCTGCTGGTCGGCCCTCCGACACCAGACCAACAAAACTGCCACCCTCGCAGGGGTTCCGAGTCTGCGGGAATGGGTTCAGAGCTAACTCGCGGAACCGGTGGTTCGGATAGAAGAATCCGACCTGTTCAGATCGCGGCTCGTGTGTTGCCAGCCTGGCTCTCGAACCCGAAAGCCTCGAACCGCGAGGCTGCCGCTTCCAATAACAGCCGGTCGCCTCGAAGAATCCCGAGGGCGCGCATCGCGAACGCCTGGATTACGGACTCCCCCTCGAGGAACTCGTTCGCATCTGCCTCGAACCGCTCTGCCTCGCCCAGCGCAGCCAAAGCGTCGAGGTGGGTGGCCACCGCAGCCGGGAAGTACCAAGCGGCTCGTTTCCATTTGAACGAGGTCGGTGCCGAGATCAGCCGGTTCACCGTGGTGAGGTCGTGGCGGTGGAGCGCCAGCCTGATCCTGGGTGTATCCATGATCCAGCCGAACCCTTCCATGCGCAGCTCGTCCGCTTCGCGCTCGAGCGATGCAGCCTCCTGATACTCACCGAGCAAGGCACAGGCTGCCGCACACACGAGCAGGCTTCGGGGACCCCGGACGCAGGGTGTCGCCAGGTTTTCCTTGACGGCGGTGCGCAGGCGGGGGATGAACGCTCGGATCGCCTTGTACTCTCCCAACAGCTCCAGGAACTCGACCTCCAGAGCCACGGCATGAAGGCGGTGATGCGGGAAGAGCCTCCTGCTGAGCTCGTCGTGGACCTCGATCACCCGACGGGCTTCCGGAAGACGACCGCACATGGTGAACAACGCGGCCATGCCCTCACGTATCCTCGTACTGGTGTTGGGATCGCTGATCCTCCGCTCGAGGTCCAAGGCGGTCTCGGCGGACCGAAAGGCCTCCTGATACCGCCCCGCGGCGAACTCGCTCAGCCACCTGGCCTCGCACGCGTGGATCCGAAGCGCCGGGTCGCCCAGGCGCTCGGTCAGTGCTTCCGCCTCCTCCACCGCCCACTTGGGCCGATCCTCTTGCCAGTAGCAGAGGGCGATGAGCGCCTGCGCTCGAGCGAGAGTCCCAGGTTCCGCCAGCTCGAGGGCGCGGTCGATCCACCCCTGGACCAGGTCAGGATCGGGGGATTGCATCCACATGCCGGCACGGCCCGCGGTCTCGAAGGCGAGCTCGGCGTACAGCTCGCCGAGGACCCTCCGATCGACGCACCGATCGATAGCCCGCTGCATCGCGTCCCACAGCCCCACGCCGTCGTACCGAAGAGCGGCGACCTGACCGAGGGAGCGCCACAGCTCCACCTCATCGACCCGTTCCGGCCCGATTTGGATGGCCTGACGGAAGAGGGCGCTGGCGTCGTCCAACTCGTATCGACTCATCGCCAGCTCGCCCGCCCTGCGCAGCCACCGGAGAGCGTGCCGGCGCAACCCGTCTAGGCGCTCGGTTTCCTCCCTCCACGCCAGATCGGCGTCCTGCGGGCCGACCGCAGCCGCGTAATGGTGAGCGAGCATCGGCGCGACGTCATCACGTGGGCCGATGCGTCGCTCGATCCATTCGGCGAAGGCCGCATGCAAGTGTGCCCGCTTGGCCTTCGGAACACTCTCGTACGCCACCTCACGGGTGATGGCGTGCTTGAACGCGTACTCCCGTTCGCCCTCGAGGGATGACCCGCCGCGCCGCCGGATGAAGTCGCGGTCCTCGAGCACTCTGAGATCCGGTTCCTCCTCGACGAGGTCGTAAACCGGCCCCGTCCAGAAGATCCTTCCCACGACGGCCGCGGCCTGGACCGCGGACTTCTCGGATGGACCCAGGAGATCTAGCCTCGCCGCGACCAGTGCCTGTATCGTGTCGGGGATCTCGATCTCCGACGGAAGCTCTCTCACCGACCACGCCCCATCGTTGCGCTCGATGACGCCTCGATCGATGAGGCTGGCCAGCATCTCCTCGATGAACAGGGGGTTCCCTTCGGCCCGTTGGACGAGCAGGCTCCGCGCTGCATCGGGCAAGGCTGCGCCGAGGACCGAATCGATGAGCTCTCCAGCCGACACCGCGGAGAGCGGCTCGAGCCAGATCGTCTCCGCCTGATACCGCCCGGTGCCCCACCCGGCCCGAGCGTCGATGAAATCGGGACGGGCGGTCCCCACGAGCAGGAGCGGCCCCTCGACGTCTCGGGCAAGCTGCTCGATCAGGTCGAGCAAGGGCGGCTCCGCCCAGTGGAGGTCCTCGATGAGGGCCACGAGGGGGAGGTCTGCGGCAAGGGAGTTCAGGAAGGCGATCCATGCATCGTGAAGCCGGTCCCGGGCGGCCAGCGGATGAAGGTCGCCAGCGATATCCAGTCCGAGCGTGAGGCCGAGGATCTCTCGGTCACCCAGGCGCCCCCGGACGTCGGCTGGCGAGTCGCTCTCCAGGATACCCAGGTGCTCGCGAAGCATCTCGCCGAGTGGCCAGTAGGTGATGCCCCGGCCGTAAGGGAGGCAGCGTCCCGTGCGACGCAGTGGCTGGGGCCGTTCGTCAGCCAGCCTCTCCCAGAGTTCGCGAACGAGCCGAGTCTTCCCGACGCCTGCGTCGCCTACGATGGTGACAAGCCTGGGACGCCCCTCCCTAGCCGTCCGATGATAGGCATCGAGCAGTCGGTCGAATTCTCTCTCGCGCCCGACGAAGGCTCGGCCGAGTCCCGGGATCCCGCGCGGGCGCGACAACGAGAGCGATCGGATGAGCCGACGGCAGGGCACACCTCCGGGCTTGCCCTTTGCCTCCACCGTCATGGGCTCGGTGAATTCGAAGGCGCCGCGGGAAGCAGCGACCGTACGC
>VAYC01000310.1 GCA_005885025.1 Actinomycetota bacterium
GTGGTGAGCTGTGTCTGCCCCGTGCCATCCGGACTCACCACCCAGATGTCCTGGTTTCCGCTTCGCTGGCTGTCGAAGGCGACGAGGCCGTTCGTCCCGGGAACGACCCGGAGCAGGACTCCTGTCGCCTGCGCCGGTGCCGGGGCCGGAACCGGGGTCACCACGAACGGGACGACGAACAGGAAGACCGCCGCTCCCCAGGCCGACATCAACGAATCTCCCCCCGCGGGTCGATGGTCACGGTCGCCAGGATCCGGTTGGTATCCGCGATCTTGCGCTGGAGCCAGGCGTTCGAGGGGAAGACCACGTAGAGGCAGAACGCCCGGCCGGACTGCGTGAAGAACCGTTGGACGGCCGTCCGTCCGCGCACCAGGCGCTGCAAGGTCTTCGGGCTGGTTTCGGCGGCTCGGATTGGCAGCGGCAACCCCGGTGGCGCAAAGATCCCCGTGCCGGCCAGGACGGGATCGTATTCGAGGAGGGCGGCGAAGACGTCGGTGGTCCCCATCGCGATGATCGCCCCGCTCCCGAAGTCGGCATCGTCTGCCGGGAGGGCGAAGCTGCCGGCGTGCACGATGGGAAACCCCTGCGGTCGCTGGTAGATGCGACCTTCCCACGCCGGGGGGAGGTTCAGGCTGATCCCGTGGCCCGATATCTTCATCGCTTCCATCCCTGCCTCACGTCAGCGCCGCCGCCACGCAAGTGGCGATCAAGGCGACCTCGCAGGCCAGGGCGATTCGTCGGGAGGCTCCGTCCCAAGCTCGAAGTCGGGCATCGACCAGCCCGAGCTGAGCGGGTCGCCGGATCCTGCCGGCGGGGAAGATCGTCGCCGCCCGGAGAAAGCCGAACGCGGCTCCGATGACTGCTCCTCCCACGAGCGAGCCGGCGAGGAAGGCGGCAGCGAACGCCCCGTACACAGCGGAGCCCACGACCACCGTCACCATGCCGGCGCCGAGCTGGAACCCGAACCCGGTCCCGTAGACCCACGGGCGGTAGCGATGAAGCCAGGCCTCGTTGACCTGCCTGCGGATCGTGGGAAGGGCGAGACCGCGCGGGCCCAGGTCCAGGACGAGGCCGGCCCCGATCAGCCCGGCCATCAAGAACAGCCCGACCGTCGGCGGCGGCGCGAGCGCGGCGCCCACCAGGCCGAGCGCCGCCCCGACCGCCAGACCGCCGACCGCAGAGGCGATGACGTAGGCGACCACAGTGGTCGTCCACCTGGATCCACGGCCGCGCTCCCCGAGCCCGGTGATGCTTCCGAGCATCGATTCCCCTCAAGGTGACCACGTCGAACGGATCGCACCAACCGCGGCGAGCCCGAGGCCCACACCGAGCAGGGCGACGTCAGCGCCGCTCATCTGCCTTCTCCGTGGTGTGCGCCTCGACGTTCTGGTCGCCTCGCCACAAACTGGGGTGCCCCGGATGGATCCCTGCGGCAGCGAGTTCCTCGTCGGCCCGACGGACCCGTTCCGCGGATCCGTCGGCAGCTCGCCTTCCCAACGGCTCCGTGCCTGCGTCCGGCAACCGGCCCAGCTCGTCATCCGCGAGGGCATCCCGCAACAGCGACACGACCTGATCCCAGCTCGTCGCGCTGCCCTCACTGTGCACCTGGCCCGCCCGGCCGTCGGCGTAGATGAAATAGGGGCTGCCCTTGACGCCGTAGTCGTCCCAGGCGGCCGAGGACATGACGAGCGTGACGTCGGAGGGAGCCAGCTCGCGAAGCTTGGTCGGGCTCTCCTCGGTGCGGTCCTTGGTGACGACCACGAGCCGCGCTCCCCCGGGCAAACGGAGATGGCCGTCGCTCAGCCCGTGCCAGAGCTTCCGGCAAGGGAGGCAGCCGCTGGACAGGAAGGCCAGCAACGTGTTGCCGTTGATGCCGGCCACGGCGACCTTCACGGCGTCGCCGGCCACCGTGGCCCCGGCGATGTCGTAGGCAGGTGAAGCTCCATCACGCGCCGGTGGCAGTTCCTGTCCCGACGCTGCGCTCGGGGCCGCGCCGTCCCCAAGTTCGGCGAGCTGCCGCAGGATCTCCGCATGACTCCGCAACAGCCCCGCCACCAGGAGAGCCAGCAGCGCCAGGGTCAGCGTCTCGACCGTGATCAGGATGGCCATCGGACCTCTCCCTCCGCCGCGAGCGACCTCGCCGGCGCGTCGTGGGCCGGAGCTATACGCATCCCGCCTCGTGGCTGCACGTGTTGTTGTCCTCGAAGTAGGTGGCATTGCAGTTGACGAACAGGGTGGCGGGACTCGTGCAGGTCACCATGCGGCACACCACCTCCGTCGTGCCGATGACCTCGGTGTTGCACTGCCCGTACCGGAACCAGTTGCAGCAGGTCGCGCGGTTCCCGCAGTTGTTCTTGGTGCAATGGCAGCCCTCGGGGCACTGGAAGGTGGGCGTCCGATTGCAGTCGACGTAGTAGCGGACGTTCTCGGCGTCGCACAGCTTGGACCCCGTGTAATTGGTGCACTTCCACCACCCGGCCATGAACGTGTTCTGTGGGCAGCTGTTGCCACCGCCCAACGTGCAGCAGAACGCGGTCCAGCCGTCACAGCACGGGTCCGAGTTCGAGCAGTCGGAACAGGTGATGGTGGCCAGCGCGGACAT
>VAYC01000297.1 GCA_005885025.1 Actinomycetota bacterium
GATCCCTTCGACGAGCGGTGCGTTCAGCCCTCGTCGGTGGATCTCCACGTCGACCGGACCTTTCGAACGTTTCACAACGCCCGGTACCCGTTCATCGACGTCAAGGTCGACCAGCCGGACCTCACCGAGTTGGTCGAGGTGGAGGGCGACACCCCGTTCATCCTCCACCCGGGCGAGTTCGTCCTGGGCTCGACGCTGGAACGGGTTCGGCTCCCGGACGACGTGGTGGCCAGGCTGGAGGGAAAATCGTCGCTGGGTCGCCTGGGGCTGCTCATCCACTCCACGGCCGGCTACGTCGATCCCGGGTGGGACGGGTACCTCACGCTCGAGCTGTCCAACGTGGCGAACCTCCCCATCACGATCTATCCCGGGATGAAGATCGGGCAGATCTCGTTCTTCCGCCTGACCTCCCCGGCCGAGCGTCCCTATGGGTCCAAGGGACGGGGAAGCAAGTACCAGGGGCAACGCGGCCCCACGGCGAGCCGCTTCTTCGAGGAATTCGCACGAGAGGCGGAGTCCCAACACTGATCGGACCGTTCGGGCCGCTCGTCCTCGTCGCCGACACGCAGGGCCCGTCCAGGAGCATTCAGGGTGACCTCGCCGCGGCCGAGTCGGAGCTCCGTGCCGGCGGCATGGCCTTCCGAACCATCGCAGTGGCCGGGCCCAGCGAGGCGAGGACCGCCGCGATCGGCGCGTTGGAGGCGGGGGACCGATTCCTGGTGGCGGTGGGGGGAGACGCTCTGGTGAACGCCATCGCGGACGCCATGCTGCACTGGAGCGGCGACGCTTCCTCCGATGCGCTTCTCGGAGTGGTGGCGGGATCGGCGCCGTGCGACTTCATCCGCACCTTCGGCCTTCCCGCCGATCCGGCCCAGGCCTGCCGCCATCTGCAGGGAGACGACGTCTTCCCGATCGACGCCGTCCGCGTCGCTTACCACGACCATGCCACCGCCGCAGCCCACTTCCTGAACGTCGCCGAGGTCGGGCTCGGGGGCGCCATCGTCAGGCGGACGAATCGGCTCCCTGCGTCATTCGGCCGAGCCCGGGGCTTCATCGGGTTCTGGATGGCCGTGGGTGGTTTTCGCCCTACGGACATCCGGCTTCGCGGGGACCGACGGACGTGGGAGGGCCGCGCGCACAACGTCCTGGTGGCGAACGGTCAGTACACGGGCGGGGGCTATCGCATGTCGCCCCGGTCATGGCCGAGCGACGGATACCTCGACGTCCTGGTGATGAAGGGCCCGAAGTCCGACGCCTTCACCATCCTGAACAAGGCCGTGCTCGGCGAGCACCTGCCCCACCCCAACATCGTCGAGTACCGGTGCCGAACGCTCTCCGTCGAAACCGCGCGCCCGTGGCCGATCCAGGCCGACGGCCTCGTCGTGGGAACCACTCCCGCCAGCTTCGAGGTGCTCCCGCAAGCGATTCGGCTGAAGATCTGAGCCACGCCGCGACCCGCCAGCCTATTCGGCCTCGTCCTGGCCGCCTTCGACCGATGGTCCTCCCTCTTGCTGGGACTCGGTCGGCGGTGTGTGGGCCAGCAGGATACGGCCCAGGGCAGCGACCGCTTCGGCCCGAACCGCCACGGACACGTCCCCCGCCGAGACCTCGATGAGCGCGCCGGTAGCCTTCCGTCCCTCCGTCCTGGCGAGGGCACGCACGGCCTCGCGCCGCACGTCCGGGTCGGGGTCGGAGAGGGCGTCGATCAGGACGTCCTCGGTCCCGGGCGACGGCCTGGCCTGAGCGATGGCTCGAGCCCGAACGGCCGGATCGCCGGAAGCCAGTGCTTCCATCAGCTCGGCCAGACCGAGCTGGGGCCCCCCCGCGGAATGGTCCATACCGGGTGAAGGGTAGGGAGGGTGGATGCCCTCCGTCATTGGGCGAAGGGGTCGACTTCTTTCTGGGTCTTCCGACCTAGTCTGGAGGCGGCTCCGACAGGTCCCCGCCCACGTCCTCGACGATCCGGACGTCATCCTCGCCAGGCGGAACCGTTCCCAGCATGCGGAGGGCCGCCTCGGCCGCCGCCGCCGCATCGGCCACTGGATCGGTCAGGAACATGCGTCGAAGCGACTTGACCGCCGGCAGGTATCCCAGCGTCCCGAGGAAAGAGGCGGCCCGCGCCCGCACACGGACGTCGGGGTCGGGCAGGGCTCCCATGAGGGCCTCCGACGCAGCCGGCCCTCCGATGGCTCCCAGGACCTGGACGGCGCGGATCCGCTCCTCCGGATCGATGGAGGAAAGGCCGTTGACGAACGGATCGGTGCCGACGATCCGGTCGATCAGTGCCCCGGCCGCCGTGGCCGCTTCGGGATCGGACCCGACGGCGACCTCCGAGAGCGCGTCCGCCGCGATGCTTCCCATCCGCTCCAGGACTTCGCCGGCCGGCCGGCGAAGGTCCGGCGACCGCAGCGCGGCGGCGAGCCTCCTGGCGACCGCAGGGGAATGCCACCGAGCGAGGGCGTCGGCCGCCATCTGCCGCACCCGAACCTCGGGATCCTTGAGACAGGTGATCAACTGGTCCGGGACCGCGTCGTCGTCGATGAGGCCAAGGGCTCGCACGGCTTCCACGCGGACCTCAGCCTGGGGGTCGGACAGCGATCGGGCCAGGGCGGGCACCGCAGCCGGAGCGCGCAACATGGTCATGGCCGCGGCTGCGGTTCGCCGCACGAGCGGATGGGGATCCTGGAGCGCCGCCATCACGAGGTTCGTAGCCTCCGTGCTCCCAGCCCGGGCCGCCAACTCCACGGCGAGCGCGCGGTCGGCCGGTGTGGCAGAGCGGGCGCCCCAGCCGGCCAGGTCGACGAGGCGTCCCGGGCCGGCCCGTTCCAGGGCCCGG
>VAYC01000298.1:0-6447 GCA_005885025.1 Actinomycetota bacterium
TTGAGCGCTTGTTTGTCGAGAAACTGCTCATCGGAGGGCGGCAGCCCCAAGGACCCTGCCGGCTTCCCGCCCTCGCGGAAGAACCCCTCAACACCCGCAGGCCCGAAGAACAAGAGCAGGCGGGCTTCCGTCGAATCGACATGGAACGCGTGCGCGACGTCGCGAGGCCCATAGACGACCGAGCCAGCCACTGCTTCGATCACGGCCTCACCGTGCTGGACACGAACCTCGCCGGAGAGGACCACGAAGAGCTCGTCCTCCCTTCGGTGGATATGGAGTGGTGAGGCGAATCCCTTGGGCGCCAGCAGCTCCATCACGGCGTAGCGCCCTTGCGTTTGGTCTCCGGTCGCCCTGAGAACGCCCCGTCCGCCGTTGAACCACAACGCCTCGCCTTCGCCGGGGCCCCGTGCGAAGCCACCGCTTGCTCCTGGAAGCGACATCGATCACTCCTTCGTGCGCTCGGCGTCGCCGAGCAGCATAACGACGCGTGACGCTCTTCGCCGCCGCAGCGCACGACCTTGCGCGACGAGCGGGCCGATCTCGGAGCTAGCCCCCTCGCCGTCAGCAACACGCTGTTGAAGGGGACCCTGCAAACTGTTGGCATGGACGACGAACTGGTCACACCCGGCGGCATCGTGATTCCTGCCGGCGCGATGACCTGGCGCTTTTCTCGGGGCACCGGGCCCGGGGGCCAGGGGGTGAACACCACCGATAGCCGCGTCGAGCTGGTCGTCGACCTAGCCGCACTGGTGATCTCGCGCGAGGTCGCGGACCGCGTGCGGGACACGCTCGGTGATTCGCTCCGGATCGTCGTCAGCACTGAGCGATCCCAATTGCGCAATCGCGAGTCAGCGCTGCGGCGCCTCGCCGAACGACTGGACGCGGCGGCCCGCCCCCGTCGCCACCGCACCCCGACGCGCCGGACCGCAGGCTCGGTTCGTCGGCGCCTCGAGGCCAAGCGGCTGCGTTCGCAGCTCAAGGCAAAACGGCGGGAGCCCGGCGAGGACGCGAGCTGATCCACCTCGCGCTTCTGCGAGCTTTGCCAGACATGAGTACAGAGCCCTTGCCTGCCTGTGACCAGGCGTAGGGACGGGCGCCTCGAACGGTCAGGGTCCTTCGACCTCAGGGGCCGGCTCGAGCAATGAATGATCCGGGCCCGGAACCCAGACGATCGAGTTCGATCAGGACGGCCGCGCCACGGAGTTCACTGGAGCGCAACCGACCCTACGCGACGGGAGCGCTTGAGGACCCGAGCTGCGAGCGCCCACCCCCCTGCTGCCACAAGGGCGACGACGGCGTAGGCCTGCCAGCCGGCCAAGGACAGTCCCGCGAGGTCGAGAAGCACTCCACCCATCACCAAGGCCGCTGCCCCTACAGCCGGTGCCATCGCGGCGATCTCCGGGAAACGAAGCCACGGACCGAGGAGCCCGACGGCCCATCCTGCCCCGACCACCGCCAGGATCGCCAGAGTGCCCAGGGCCGCTCCCGCCAGGCCAGGCAGACTCCAGGGCCCCGCTGGGTTTACGGCAGCGGGGACTGAGCGACCGTCTGTTGGGCCGCTCACGACAGCCACGCCAGGCCCGACCAGTGAGCCTCGATGCCCGCCCGCCCATTGGACGAACGCCCGGTTGGCCGCAGCCAGGATCAAGGCGATGGGGTGCTTCGGGTAAGTGGGTGCCACCCTGCTGAAGTACGCGCCGCTGATCGCGTTGTAGGCGGCACCGGAGATGCCGCCGGGAGGACCCACCTGGTCCACCGGAAGGGTGGTGGGGCGTTGGGCCAGGTAATCCTCGGGAGTACCCATGAAGACGTAGGCCTGCTGGATCCGATCGGCGGGAAGCGATGCCAGAAGGGTACGATGCCCGAAGGGTATGAGCCGCGAGCCACACGTCGGACCAAGCATCCCCGTCCCGGCTGTCCACCACGAACACTACGGGTCTCGCTGGATCGACCCGGGCCAACCCCAAGTACCGAGCCGCGGTGGCGCCCTGGACGACCAGCTCCGGGTTCATCACCGGCCGGTACGAAGACCACTCCGCCTGGGCAAGGAACGCCGACCCTCCCAGGCCGGCCACGACCAGCGCTCCGGTGAGAGGCCTCCACAGCCGTCCCGCCCATTGGCTCAGCCACACGAGGCCGAGCACGCCCAGGATCGGGATGGCCAGGCAGATCGCGAGGACCCGGTGCCCAGCGATCCCCCGGCCGAACGCCCACTGTCCCACGAAGGCCAGGAGCGTCACCTCGCACCAGGCCAGCATGAATGCGAGGAACACCCGGACGCGGTCAGCGCCCTTGCCGCTCCCAGAAGCGCTACCAGCCAAGGCCAAGGCGCCCACGGCAGCAGCGCCCAAGGTGAAGGGAAGCCTGTAGGTGGGGAGATCCCGGCGGAGCTTCCCGAGGAACTGGCCGATGTCCACCCGAGGCGACGGCAGCGGAGCTGTGAGGACCCAGGTGATGCCCCCGGCCGCGAGCGCCGCTCCACCTGCCCCGACCACCAAGAGCCGGCCCGAAGGTGTGTCGATGGGCCTTCGGGCCTCCGCCCTCCACAGCTGCATCGATCGCGGCAGGTAGATCAGGGTGGTCAGCCCGACTACGGCGAGGCCAACCTCCAGGACGTTCCAGTGCAGCAGACCAGTGGCACCGAGCAACAGGACCCCTGGCAGGATGGCCCGTCGATCATGGACAGCCAACAGCAGCGGGGTAACCGCCGCGGTTAACGCCCCCAGAGCCAAGACGTTGTCCTGGTAGCCCTCCACGTTGATGGCCCTGACCAGGAACATCGAGGTCCCGACGCCAAGGCCCACGGTCGCGGCCTCCCACCGGGGCCGTCCCAGGACGGTCGCGACGCCTGCGCCCGCGGCAAGCCCGGTGGCGGCCGCCATCACCCCAGGAAGAACAGCAGCCATGCGAAGCGGATGAACCCTCAACACGGCGGAGAGCAGGCCCCCCACCACCACGAATCCCGGCCGGCCGGGGTTGAGCGGGCCCGGAGGTGGCATCGCGGAGGGCAGGCTCGACACTCCCGCCGCCCGGGCCAGCTCCGTCCTCCACGCGTACCCCGGCGCGTCCCACCCGAGGGGCACGGCGAAATGGTGCGTCGCGTACGTGGAGACGTAGAAGACAACGATCACCAACGCGGCAGCCACGACGACCAGCACATCCCGAAGTGATGGGCTCGACGCATCTCCCTCGCCCGCGCTCGCCGCCGCGGCGGGCGCCTGCGGGCGAACCTTCACGGGCTCAACCGTTGATGGTCGTCTGCTGGGTCCGCTTGTTGTTCCGTGGGTTCGGATCTCTCGAGCTCGAGGAAGTGGTGGCCGTGTTCTTCACGACTCCGGGGATGATCGGCCGCGTCACGATCGTGATGGCCGCCTTTTCGTACTGAGACAGCGAGTAGAAGGTGCAGAATACGGCCCGCCCTTGGATCGAGCAGAACCCATAAGGCGACTCCGGCAACATGATCCAGTCGATCTGGAGTCCCACAGGGAGATGGTCATCAATCTGGACATTGGACGCGTCGTCTGGGCCCTTGTTCTGCACCTCGATGAGGTAAAAGAGATGTCCTCCCACGGTGGCGGGGTCCGGAGCATCCAGATTCGTGAGGTTGAGGTCGGAGACGCATTCCGATCCTCCGGAATACCCAGAAAATCCCACGCAACTCTGCTTGCCGCGAGCGCCGCTCACTCCAGACAGGAGGGTGATGACGATCGCGTTGCCAAGCAGGAACCCCGCCGTGGCCAGGACGAGCCATCGCTTGGAGATGGAGCCAAAGCGGAGGTGTCGCCTCGGGATGTCGCCCTCGTCGGGACCGCGGGAATAGTTCACCGAAACCACCCCCTCCCGGGCCCAACCCGGCCCGTTCTGGCCGCCCCTCCGCGATCGACCTGAGACTATTCGTCCCTTAGTACCGGGTCAAGGCCCGGATCGAACAGGCACAATCACGGCTGTCAGCCGAGCCGGCCGGTGATTAGGACGCCAGCGCGTTGACAGACAGACCGGGGAGATCGTATCCCTGGTCCGTGCGAAATCCCTTCGTGGCTCGCTCCGTTGCTTCCCGGACCGCAGCCCGCTCCTCATCGGAGAAGGACCGCAAAAGGATGGCGACGGCGCCGGCGAACTCCCGGACGAAGTTCCAGTAGTCCTCGAAGTCCGAGAACCGCAGGTGGAACTCCATCTCCTCGATCCGCACGTCATCGAACCCGGCGCCGACGAGGAGCTCGCGCAGGTGGTCCGGATCGGCCAACGAGAACACGCCGCCCGACGCTTTCGGGTCGATCGGAGGGATGAGCCCCAGGCCGACGATCGCCATCGCGACGCTCGCCGCCCAAGGGTTCCGCGCGGGTCCACCCATGACGGCGAGGGCGAGTCTCCCTCCGGGCCGGAGCACCCGGCGGCTCTCGGCCAGGGCCGCGGCCGGGTCGGGCATCAGCATGTAGGCCCATCGGCACAGGATCCCGTCGACGCTGCCGTCCTCCAGATCGATGTGTTCCGCATCCATCACACGGAATTTGGCATTCTCGACCCCCAGCTCCTGGGCCCGTCGCTTCGCCACTTCGACCATCCCGGGCGGGAGGTCGGTAGAGACCAGTCGCCCGCTGTCCCCGATCAGTCGCGCGGCTGCGAACCCCGTTTCGCCCGTCCCGGCGCCAAGCTCGAGGATCGTCTGGCCCGGCTGCGGATCGAGTCGGGCGACCATCCAATCCGTGATCCCTTGCGAGAACTCGCGCAAATACTCGCGGCGGCGATCCCAGCCGGGGGCCATGGCCTCCCATTCCACGAGCGCCGCACGACGAATCTGGTCGAGCCTGTTCTCCTTCGGTGATGCGTCGGTGTCCACGGCGAACCTCTTCCTGTCGGCTTGACGGGCAAGGCTACTGGAGATAGCTCCGGGTCGTCCAGCATCACGATCGCACGCGGCAAGATCGACGCCGACCGCAGCTCACCTGTCCGGCCGGGAGGGGCCCGAATGACTCGGCACCTCAGGCCTGGCAGTACCGCTCCACGAGAGTTCGGGCCGGGTCGCCGGTCGGCGGCGTGCCGAATGACCCGACAGCCCAGAGGTTTCCATCGAGCGAGGCCGCCACGCCGACCAACTCGGCGTTGCTGTTGGGGCTCGGACTCGGGATGACCGCCCAGGTTCTCCCGTCCCAGTGTTCGACCAGTGTGAGGAGGGGACCGTAGGACCACCCGACGGCCCACACGTCGTTCGCGCCCACGACGGCCACCCCGGTGAGCGAATCCTCTGGATGGGGGCTCGGACTGCCCACGTGGTGCCAGGCACCGCCGTCCCAGTGTTGGACCAGGGTGTGCGGGGAGAATTGGCCCCAGGCTCCCACCGCCCAGGTGTCGTTCGACCCGGCGGTCGCGACCGCGACCGGGTAGCCTCCGAACGACCCCCCTCCGATCGGCACCTCTTTCCACGACGCCCCATCCCAGTGCTCGGTGGTGGGCTTGGCCTGAAAGTTCACGTACTTGGCCCCGACCGCCCAGACGTCGTTCGCCGCGATGGCGGCTACACCCTGGAGAGTGGCAGAGGAGTCCGCCGTGGGGACCACGGTCCAGCTCGAGCCGTCCCAGTGCAGGGCGAGCCCATCGCTTCCGGTCGCCCACACGTCGTGGGCATTGACCGCGGCAACCGCTTGGAGCGCTCCCTCCACCGGCTCGGATGGCCGCGCGAGCTTCCAGGCAGTTCCGTCCCAACGCTCGATCAGGGGCCGGGTCGCGCTTCCCGATATGGCGTTCCCAACTGCCCAGACGTCGTTCGCCGCGATGGCGGCTACACCCTGGAGAGTGGTACTCGGGGCGCGGAGCCGCGGCGTGGGAACCACCTTCCACGAGGTGCCGTCCCAGTGCTCGGCCAGCGTGCGTCCGGTGAAGGAATCCGAGACCCGTCCCACCGCCCACACGTCGGTGTCCGACAGGGCCGACACCGCGTACAGGAAGTTGGGCCGGCTGCCCACGTTCGGGCTGGGAACCACGCTCCAGGAGCCGCATGAAGTTCCCGGTCCCGCCAGGCTGGACGAGGTCACGACCGTCGCTGAGATGCACGACGCCACCACGGCAACCAGAAGAGTTCTTCGCATCGTGTCCCCCCTCAGCAATCGACTGCTCACTGGCCCCTCTGTGCGGTTGACCCATTCCGTAGGGGCGTGATTATGGCACCGCACGAGAACGGGCCGCCTGTGGGTCTTGGCCCACCCGAAAGGACATCGGGACGTGTACTTGTTTACGCGAAGCCTTCGGGAGTAGAACGGTCCCCCTGTCGAGGCGCTCTGCCCGCAGGCGTGGAAGGGGGTCGTGATGTCCAAGGAGCCAGCGAGGGACCAATCCAAGTCCGCACGGTCCAGACGGGAGCTCCTGGCTGGAGCGGCGGGGGCGCTCGCGGTGATCGCGGCTGAGGCCGCCGTGAAGATTCCCGCAGCCCAGGCCACCCCAGGGCAGGCAGTC
>VAYC01000298.1:6461-6787 GCA_005885025.1 Actinomycetota bacterium
CCGAAACCGGCACAACCGTGATCACGAACACGTCTTCGGGAACGGGCCTGGGGGCCTCCGCGGGGACCGATGGCCACGGCTTGCAGGGTGGTGGCGGGAGCAACAGCGGCGACGGTGTGAATGGCCAAGCCTTCAGTAGCGGCTACGCCGGCGTCGCGGGCTTCGGCATCACCGGCGTAAGAGGCTTTGCGAATGGCAGCGGCATCGGCGTTCTGGGCCAAAGCACGGACGGCACCGGCGTACAGGGCAACGGGGGGCACAACAACGGCGACGGGGTGGTAGGCCAGGGCGGAGGCAACCTCGGCCGGGGCGTGGTGGGTATTGGC
>VAYC01000316.1 GCA_005885025.1 Actinomycetota bacterium
TGCCGTGAGCGACCGGATGTGGGCGGCGCATCTGCTGCGGCTGGGCGAGGCCCTGCCGGGCTCCACGTTCGTGACGACTTCGGGCGTGCTGTCGAAGCTCCGCATGCGCAAGGACCGAAGCGAGATCGACCTCCTGCAGAAGGCTGCGAGCAGCGCCGACGCGAGCCTCGCGCGGATCGCCGCCGAAGGGCTGGAGGGGCGCACCGAGGAAGATGTTGCCCGATCCCTGGTCCGGCTTCTGGTGGAGACGGGCTGCGACGCAGCGCTGTTCTGGATCGTGGGATCGGGACCGAATGGAGCCTCACCACATCACGAGCCGGGCCAACGCAGGATCCAGCCCGGGGACATGGTGGTGCTGGACTTCGGGGGACGGGCCGGCGGGTATTGCTCCGACTTGACCCGCACCTTGTCGGTGGGGGAGCCCTCGGCCGAGGCCAAGGAGGTTCACGAGGTCGTCCGGCACGCCCAGGAAGCGGCGTACCAGGCAGTGAAGCGAGGGGTTCCCGCCGAGGAGGTCGATCGAGCGGCCCGCCGGGTGGTCGAGGACGCCGGGTATGCGAAGGCGTTCTTCCACCGTACCGGCCACGGCATCGGGCTTGAGGAGCACGAGCCTCCGTACATCGTGGAGGGCAACGCCACCCCGCTCGAGCCGGGGATGTGCTTCTCGATCGAGCCCGGGATCTACCTGGAAAAGCGGTTCGGGGTCCGCATCGAAGACGTCGTCACGGTCACCGACCATGGCGCCGAGCGACTGAACCACGCCCCGAGAGATCTCCTGGTCGTGGGCTGAAGCCCGGGAGGTTCGGCCGTGTCGCTGCAGGACATCCCCGAGGAGCTGCTCGAGCTTCGCCAAAGCCTTCGCGACTTCATCGACCGCGAGATCCGCCCGATCGAAGAGGCCCACCGTCAGGAGATCCAAGAGACCGGCACCTTCCATACGGTGAAAGAGGAGCGGCTCAAGCTCCGGAAGCGATCGGCCGAGCTCGGGTTTTGGACGCTGCACATGCCCGAAGACGTCGGCGGAGGCGGCTTGTCCTTCCTCGGGCAGGTGCTGTTGCACGAAGAGGCGTGCAGCCACGGGTTGGTGCTGGCCCAGTTCGAGTCGATCTTCCCGGTCGTCACCGGGCCAACGCCGATCTACCTGGACTGCACCGGACCGCAACGAGAGAAGTACCTCTTCCCCCTGATGCGGGCGGACAAGGTGACGTGCTTTGCCCTCACCGAGCCGGGCGCGGGTTCGGACGCCACCCGTATCCAGACCCGAGCGATGAAGGGAGCCGGCGAAGCGTGGGTGATCAACGGCCGGAAGCACTTCATCACCGGAGGGGACTCCGCCGACTTCGCGCTGGTCTTCGCCGTGACGGATCCGGGAAAGCGAGCCCAGGGAGGCATCACGGCCTTCCTCGTCGACGCCGACACGCGCGGGTACTCCGTCACCCGGGTGCAACGCACGATGTCGCCGTACCAGAATCCCGTCGAGCTCGCGTTCGAAGATGTCACGGTGCCCGAAGAGAACATCTTGGGAGAGGTGGGGTTCGGGTTCTACTCGGCCGTGAAGGGGATCAACGGGGCGCGCCTCCAGATCGCCGCGACCGCCCTTGGGATCGCCCAAAACCTGTTGGGTCGTTCGCTCGACTACGCAGGGACCCGCGAGGCCTTCGGGCAGCCCATCGGCAAGAACCAGTACGTTCAGGGGATGCTGGTCGATTCGTTCGCCGAGCTGGAGCAGGCTCGGCTGCTGGTCTACCGGTGCGCCCGAGAGATCGACCAGGGCGCCGACGGTCGCCGCCAGGCCGCGCTGGCCAAGCTCGTGGCCACCGAGATGGTGGGGCGGGTTGCGGACCGGGCCATCCAGGTCCACGGTGGGAACGGCTTCATGACCGAGCTCGGGATCGAGGCCTGGTACCGGGACGTCCGGGCCATGCGCCTCTACGAGGGCACCAGCGAGATCCTCCGCGCGAACGTGGCCAAGACGCTCGGCTTGTGAGGCCGGCTCGGATCCCAACGGGACGCACGGCGCGAGTATCATCCGGCCATCGGAGCGCGATCGAGAAACCTCGATGCCCCGGGGGGCCCGTGGACCTTCATCACCAACCACGGGTTCGTTCTCCTGGCCATCGCCCGGAACCCCGAGATTCGGCTGCGCGACGTGGCGGAGCAGGTGGGGATCACCGAGCGGGCCGTCCAGCGCATCGTGGCCGACCTCGTCGATGAGGGCTATCTGAGCCGCAGCCGCGTGGGGCGCCGCAACGTCTACCAGCTCCACGAGGAGGTCCACCTGCGACACCCCACGACCCGCCACCAGGAAGTGGGGGCTCTCATGGGCGTGCTCATGGCCCCCTCGGCGCCGAAATCTGCTTCCTGATAGCCCTTGCGCTCCGGCTTCCCCCGCGCTACCATCCCGCCCTTCATACGACTGTGTTATCGGGAAACATGTGTCCTAGATCACACCGGTAGCCGCAGGAGCTCCGCCCAGGGGGCGGGAGAAGGAGGGGCCGTGGCCGTAGGGACTCTTGGGGGGCGCTTGCCGAGCGCCTCCAAATCGGGGATCAGGTACGAGCACCCCGCTGCGTTCTGGTTCGGGGTGGCGGCAGTGACGACGGGGGTGCTCCTCCACCTCCCGTTCTACTTCAGCGCCCGGCACGACCACTACATCCTGGCCGGGAAGACCCCGGACGCCGCCATGTGGGTCGGGATGGCCTTGATCCTCGTTGGGCTCGCCTCCACCGCGTACGGGGTATTCCCGAAGCTCTCCGAGGTCAGCCGGGGGTACGTGTCCAAGATCAAGGTTCGGGCCATGGACGAGGCCCCCATCAAGCCGGCCCACGTGGGGCTGCTGCTGGTGATGGCTGCCGCGATCACGATCGACGTGATGAAGCCCACCACGCTGGCGTTCATCGCTCCGGGTGCGGCAAAAGAGTACGGCCTGAAGTCACCTCACTGTCGGGCATCAGCGGGACCGTGTGCGGATCCTTCCTGTGGGGGTGGTTCGGGGACAAGATCGGCCGGAGGGCCTCCATCCTCCTGGCAGCCATCATCTTCGTCGCGGTGGCCGTGTGCGGGGCCATGCCCGTGTTCGAGGCCAACCTGGTCGTGTGCTTCATCATGGGCCTCGGCGTGGGTGGGATGCTCCCGATCGCCTTCGCCCTGATGTCGGAGACGATCCCGGCCCGTCACCGAGGGTGGTTGATGGTCCTGATCGGTGGAGACGTGGCCGGGGCCTACATCATCACCAGCTGGCTGGCTTCGACCATCGCGGCCCCCGACCGGTTCGGGTGGCGGATGCTGTGGCTGATCAGCCTGCCGACCGGACTGATCCTGATGCTGCTCAACAGGTTCATCCCCGAGTCACCGCGGTTCCTGCTCCAGCACGGCAGGGAAGAGGAAGCCCGGGCCATCATGCAGCGGTACGGCGCCGTGGTGGTCGAAGGCGAGGACTCGCTCCTGAAGGTGGAGAAGCACGTGAAGAGCCGGTTCGCCCAGCTCTTCAGCAGGGAGTTCGTGGGGTTGTCCATGATCCTCCTGCTGCTCGGGGTGGGGATCGGGATCGTGCAGTACGGGTTCCAGCAGTGGATCCCGTCCAACCTGGTCAAGCTGGGGTTCAAGGACGTCACGGCGGCAAAGATCCTGCGGGACTCCGCCCTGATCGGCTTCCCCCTGAACTTCCCGATCGCGTGGCTGTACGGATTCTGGAGCGCCAAGAAGACCATCCTCCTCATGTGTTTGATCACCGTGACGGCGCTGTTCGGCTTCGTGTTCGCGCCCACCACCAGCCTGGTTCACCACGGCCAGCAAACCACCCTGCTGTACATCCTGCTGATCGTGCCGATCTGGGGCATCAGCTCGCTGACGGCAGTGGTGATCGCCTACGCCTCCGAGGTATTCCCGACGAAGGTCCGCGCTCGCGGCTCCGGCCTGGCTGCAGGAGCCACCAAGTTCGGCGGCGTGATGATCCTGGCCATCGTGGCGGCTGCCGTCGCAGCCCCTTCGATCGCCGCCACCGCCCTGTACGGCGCCATCCCGCTGTGCCTCGCCATCGTGGCGATGGTCGTGTTCGGCATCGAGACCAAGAGGAAGCAGCTCGAGCGGATCACGGCAGAGGAACTGCACGAGGAAGTTGGCACTCTGGCGCCGGTTGGCCTGGGAGATCAGGACACCTAGAGATCTGGAACCGAGCCCGTCACCCTCGAGGACGAACGCGCGTGCCCTGCTGCGTGTCCATGACCTCGAGGCCCATGCCGATGAGCTGCTTCCGGATGGCATCTGAAGTGAGGTAGTCCCTCGCCGCGCGGGCTTCGTCTCGCTTGCGCACCAGATCCTTCATTTCGTCGGATGGCTCCCAACCCTCCAGGGCCGTGCGCTCGAGGTCCAACCCCAGGACCGAGTCCCACGCGGTCAGGAGCACGTACTTCTCCCCGCCGCCCACCGCGCCCGAACCGACCAATTCGTTCAGGACGACCAGGGCCTGAGGCAGGTCGAGATCGTCCGCTACGGCGTCCCGGAACCGTCGGTCGAACGCCTGAGCCTGGTCCAAGAGCCGCTCGGCTCGCGCTTCCCCAGACCACTCGGCCATCCGCTTCCGCAAGCTGGTGAGCCGTTCGTTCGAGCCTTCCAGGGCCTCCCAGCTGAACTCGGTCTCGCTCCGGTAACGGGTCCCGAAGCACATGAGGCGGTAGGCGAGCGGATCGATGCCATGCTCAGCGAGATCGGTGACTCGGTAGATGTTCCGGGCCGACTTGGCCAT
>VAYC01000317.1 GCA_005885025.1 Actinomycetota bacterium
CAGCCGCCAGCTCCCGATGCGGCGAGCCGCCTCCTGGAGGGCGAGGATCTCCGCGTGGCCGGTGGGATCGGTCAGGCGCTCCCGTTCGTTCCCGGCCGCTCCGAGCACCTCGTCGTCCCGGACCACCACGGCCCCGATGGGGACGTCTCCCCACGACAGACAGCGACGGGCCTGTTCGAGGGCAAGATCCATGTATCGCTGGTCGGGAGAGAGATCGTTCGCTTCCACCACTAGCAGCATTCTGATGGAGCCGGACAGACAGCGTCAGGCCCTGGTCGGCTTCAGAACAGAGAAACCTCGTCCTGGCTGGGGTCCACTCCGCGGCGGGTGACGCGGCGAGCCACGACGTAAGAGAACGTGAACATCAGGACGACTGCCCCGACCAGCGAGAGTCCGATCCTGGGCCACAGGTACACGGCGTAGACGAGAGCCCCGATTCCGCACAGCGCGATCACGCTGAGCGAGAACACCACGGCGGTCGTCTGCCATAGATCTGCGCCGCTCCCCCGGACGACCCGACCAGCTCGACGCGTCCTTCGAGCCAAACGCGATCGTCGGGACAGATTGTGCTTGACCGTCTTCCTCGCCTCGCGACCGTACTTCTCCACGAGGTCGTCAGGGATCCGGTCGGGGGCGCCTGGTTCAGCGAAATTCTCGGACTGCACTGGGCATCACCCCTCGAGCTCCGCAGACGCCTCCTTGGCGGCGGCGGCGTACTCGCGACTGTCCTCCCCGCGCCACCGAGAGGACAAACCGGGACGTTAACACCTCGCGTTTCCGCCGGTAAGGTGTACGAAGGCCCTCCCGCAGAACCAATCGTTCGGCCTAGGACTTTCGGTCCGGGGTAAGAATCATCGAGTCATGGCGGTGGGAGCTTCTCCAGAGAGCGAAGCCTGGGAACTGATCCCGGAGCGGCCCACCCTTTCGTCTCTTCGCCAAGCCGCCGCCGGCTGCCGGGCCTGCCGCCTGTGGCGAAACGCCACGCAGACCGTGTTCGGAGAGGGCACCGAGGAAGCGGAAGTCATGTTGGTGGGCGAACAGCCGGGTGATCGCGAGGACCTCTCGGGACGCCCTTTCGTCGGGCCGGCCGGCAAGCTGCTGGACCGCGCGCTGGAGGAAGCGGGGATCGACCGCCACAAGGTCTACGTGACGAACGTGGTGAAGCACTTCAAGTTCGAGCCGCGCGGGAAGCGGCGGATCCACAAGAAGCCGGCCGCGGAGGAGATCGCGGCCTGCCGGCCCTGGCTGGATACGGAGATCAGGGTGGTGAACCCACGAGCGATCGTGTGCTTGGGGGCGACGGCCGCCCAGGCACTCCTGGGTCGAACCTTCCGGCTCACCCATCACCGCGGGGAGTTCGTGGAATCACCGCTGGCCCCTCTCGTCACAGCGACCGTCCATCCGTCGTCGATCCTTCGAGCCCGAGACGACGAATCACGCCACGAGGAGATGCAGGCGTTCGTGGAGGACCTGAGGGTTGTGGCCCGCAGGCTGGCGGTATAGCTGGCGGGTTCTCAGGCCTGGACGGCCAGGCCAGCCTGCTGAAGCCGCAGGCTCATGTCGTGGGGGTCCGAGGCCGCCTCCAAGGCGTCATCGATGGAGACCATGCCCCGCCGAACCAGCCCCAGGAGGGAGGCCTCGAACGTCTGCATCCCGTAGAACTCGCCCTCCTCGATGATCTGGTTGATCTCAGAGGTCAGGGTGGGGTCGATGATCCGGTCCACGACCCGCCCGTTGTTGACGAGGACCTCGATGACCGGCACCCGACCTCCTCCCATCTTCTGCACCAATCGTTGGCAGATCACGCCTCGGAGGACGCTTGCCAGCGACACCCGAACCTGGTGCTGCTGGAATGGCGGGAAGAAGTCGACGATGCGGTTCACCGTCTCAACCGCGTCGGTCGTGTGGAGTGTGGACAGCACCAGATGCCCCGTCTCGGATGCGGCCAACGCAGCGGACACCGTTTCCGTGTCCCGCATCTCCCCGATCAGGATGACGTCCGGATCCTGGCGCATGGCCGCCCGCATGGCGCCCACGTAGCTATCGGTGTCCAGCCCGATCTCCCGCTGGTTCAGGCAAGCCCGGCGGTGGGGATGCAGCACCTCGATGGGGTCTTCGATGGTCAGGATGTGGACGGCCTTGCTGTTGTTGATGTGGTCGATCATGCAGGCCAGCGTGGTCGTCTTCCCGCTCCCGGTCGGACCCGTCACCAGGACCAGGCCTCGCGGCGCGGAGGCCAGCTCGCGAACCACCGGGGGGAGCCCGAGATCCTCGAACGAGGGACTCCCGACCCGAACCCTTCGCATGACGATGCTGATCGACCCGCGCTGCCGGAACACGTTCACCCGGAAACGGCCGAGGCCGGGGACCGTGTAGGCGAAGTCGATTTCCTTCTGGAACGCGAGGAGATCCCGCCGGTCCGGCGGGATGATGGACTTGGCGACCAGCCCTGTGTCGTCGGGCATGATCGGGCTGCCGGGCAGCCGTCGCAGCTCCCCGTCCACCCGAATGATGGGGGGTTGTCCGACGATCAGGTGCAGGTCCGAACCAGAGCTCTCTGCGAGGGTGCGCAGGAGAGCGTT
>VAYC01000314.1 GCA_005885025.1 Actinomycetota bacterium
CGGCTGGTTACGAGGTGACCGTGGCCTCGAACGGCGAGGAGGGGTTCGAGAAGGCCGTCGAGCTCCGTCCGGACCTGGTCCTCCTCGACGTGATGATGCCGAAGCTCGATGGGTTCGAGGTTGCCCAGCGCCTGCGTCGTGATCCCCGAACGTCGTCCTCCAGCATCATCATGCTGACCGCGAAGGCCCTCTCCTCCGACAAGGTCCTGGGGCTCTCTTCGGGGGCGGACGACTACATCATCAAGCCGTTCGACCCCGTCGAACTGTTGGCTCGCGAGAAAGGGACGCTGCGGCGGGCTCGGGAGATGCGAGCGCTCTCGCCATTGACCGGGCTGCCCGGCAACATCCGCGTGCAGGAGGAGATCCGCCGCAGGGTTGGCGAGGAACAGCCCTTCGCGCTCCTCTATGCGGACCTCGACCACTTCAAGGCCTACAACGACAATTACGGGTTCGTCCGTGGGGACCGGGCCATCCAGACCCTGGCCCGGTTGGTCACGGAGACCGTCCACGAGATGGTCGGGCCGGCCGGTTTCGTGGGCCACGTCGGCGGCGACGACTTCGTGATGATCGTGGAACCGGACATCGCCGAGGAGCTGGCCAAGACGCTGTGCGATAGGTTCGACACGCAAGCGCCGGGGTTGTACGACCCGGAGGACGCCGAGCGAGGATGCATCCAGGTCCGCGACCGGCAGGGCAACATGAAGAGCTTCCCGTTGCTGACCATCTCGGTCGGGGTGGCCACCACCGCCAGCCGCCGGTTCAGTCATTACGGGGAGGCGGTTGCCGTCGCCACCGAGATGAAGCAATTCGCCAAGCGCGATCCGCAGTCGTCGTTCGCCCTCGACCGCCGCGCTACCAGCTAGCCGAACCTCCTACTCACCCTGCCGCCCGGTACCATCAGAGCGTGCGCGAGCCCGCCGTCTCGAAGCGGATCCAGTCTCTTCAGGGGCTGGTCGTCCCCCTCTTCCAATTCTTCGGCCGGACCGAGGCTCGGAGGGCGGAGATGGGGGGCGACTTCTCGGATTTCGTGGCCGGCAATCCGCAAGAGATGGCCTCCGGGCCCTATGTCGGCGCGCTGCAGCGCTGGAGCAAGCCTCTGAGCTCCGACTGGTTCGCTTACAGGGAGAGCACCCCCGAGGCGCAGGCCGCCGCCGCCGCGTCGCTTCGGAAACGCCTGGGAATCCCCTTCGAGCCCTCGGATATCTGTCTGACGAACGCTGCCATCGCGGCGTTGGCGGTGGCCATCCGGACCGTGGCCGACGAGGGAGACGAAGTGGTGATCGTCCGGCCGCCGCATTTCCTGTACGAGCCGCTGATCATGGCGGCTGGGGCTCGCGCCGTCCGGGTTGACGTCGATCCGCGGACATTTGACCTCGACGTGGACGCCATCGCCGGGGCGCTCACGCCGCTGACGCGAGCGGTCATCCTCAACACGCCGCACAATCCGACGGGGAAGGTCTTCCCGCCCGAAACGCTCAAGCGCTTGGCATCGGTGCTCGAGGATGCGGCAGGCGGCCGCTCCGTCTATCTCCTGTCGGACGAGGCGTACAACCGGATCGTGTTCGACGGCCGTCCCTTCACCAGTCCCGCCGCCTATTACCCGAACACGATGCTGATCTATTCGTACGGAAAGCAGTTGCTCGCCCCGAGCGAACGCATCGGCTACATCGCCTTGGCGCCGACGATGCCGGGACGGGAAGAGATTCGCATGGCGATCATCACGGCCCAGCTCGCCACCGGATACGCCTTTCCGAACGGAGTCCTTCAGCATGCGCTGGCGGACCTGGAGCAGATCTCGGTGGACATGGACCTGATGCAACGGCGCCGGGACCTCATGGTCGCGGCGCTGCGCGAGACGGGGTATCAGCTCCACGTCCCCGAAGCGACGTTCTACTTGCTGGTCAGGTCGCCCATCCCCGACGACCTGGCCTTCACCGACCTGCTGGCAGAAGAGCGCGTACTGGTGATGCCAGGATCGATGCTCGAGGCGCCCGGATACTTCCGGATCTCGCTGACGGCCAGCGACGACATGATCGAGCGCGCTCTTCCCGGCTTCGCCGCGGCCATGAAACGGGCCGTCCAGGGCTGAGTCCCGGGAAAACTGCGGGACTGGACTTCCTACCCGGCGATATACTTTCCCTCAACTAAAGAAGCTCGTCTTCGGGGCGGGGCGAAAGTCCCCACCGGCGGTTTGAGTCCGCGACCCTCCGGCAGCCAGCCGGGGGTGGACACGGTGAGATTCCGTGACCGACCGTGAGAGTCGGGATGGGAGAGGACGGGCACGGAGGGGCGCTGGTGTCATGCGTCCCGTCTCTGCCCTCGCCGCTCCAGGCCCGCCCCGGGAAAGGCACCCGGATGGCGAACGCCCGGTGGGGCTCGTACAGCGCGGACCAGCAGACGGCCTTCATGCGGCGGGCACTTGAGCTCGCCCGGAACGGCCTCGGCCTGGCGTCCCCCAACCCAATGGTCGGAGCCGTGGTCGTGTCCGACGGCCGCGTGGTGGGGGAGGGGTGGCACGAGGGTCCGAGAACCCCTCACGCCGAGGTCATGGCGCTCGAGTCTGCAGGGGAGAGGGCCCGCGGAGCGACGATGTACGTAACGCTGGAGCCCTGCAGCCACCACGGACGAACGCCCCCCTGCGCGCCTCGCCTCGTCGAGGCGGGCGTGGCCGGCGTCGTGGCGGCGGTCCAGGACCTGAACCCGTTGGTGGACGGATCCGGGTTCCGGCTCCTTCGTGCCGAGGGAGTCGAGGTCGTCGTCGGGATCCTCGAAGACGAGGGACGCGAACTCATCTCCGGCTTCGCCAAACACGTCAGGACGGGCCTCCCCTTCGTGGTCCTCAAGTTGGCCGCGTCGCTGGACGGAAAGATCGCGGCGAGGGACGGTTCGTCCCGGTGGATCACGGGCGACGGCGTGGGAACGGCCCTGGCGGACGATCCGTCGCTGACCGTTCGGCTCGACGGGTACCGAGGCCGCCATCCCCTCCGGGTGGTCGTTGACGGCCGAGGGCGGTTACCCGCCTCGGCGGCAGTTCTGGACGGAACCGCCCCGGCGCTCATCGCCACGGTTGCGGCGTCCCCGGAAACGCGGGCAGCATGGGAGGGACGGGGGGCCGAGGTGTTGGTCCTGGATCCGGACGCCGACGGCGGGGTACCCCTCGGCGGCCTCATGGCAGCACTGGGCAAGCGCGAGGTTCAGACCGTGTTGGTGGAAGGTGGCTCCGCGCTGGCATGGTCGGCGGTGCAGGGCGGGGTCGTCGACCGGCTGGTTCTGTACCTGGCCCCCAAGCTGGTGGGCGGGACGGCCGCACCCGGGGTGCTGGGAGGCGGCGGCGTGGCCACGATCGCGGATGCATTTTCGATGTCGATTCGTTCGGTCGAGC
>VAYC01000311.1 GCA_005885025.1 Actinomycetota bacterium
CATCAGGTGCTCGAAGCCGTCGAGGATCCCGAGGACCTCCCACCCCGAGTTGCGGGCCTCGATCGTGGCCGCCGAGATCACCGAGTTGATCCCCGGGGCAGGGCCCCCGCCACACAGGATCCCCAGCTTCACGGTCTTCCTTCCACGCGAACTGCCCACAGGGGGACCGGGCCATTCTAGGCCGGGCCCCCTGCCGGTCTCCCCGATATCGGGTAGGCGACCGGGCCTCCGCCTCAAGGCCCGCCCCCTAGGGGCCGAATTCGAAAGAGGTCCCCCCACCGATCAGGAGTTCAGCGTGCGCAAGGCTGCCTCAGTCGCTCTCGTTGTCGCTCTGGCCATCGTCCCCGGGGCCGGCGTGGCCCACCCAGCCAGGGCCGATTCGATCCAGGAGCGCGTGGACCGGGCCAGGGCCCGGCACGAGGCCGCACAAAAGGCGGTGTCCCAGGCGGAGGACCACCTCGCCCCGCTGCTCGACGCTTACCGTCGGCTCCGGATCAAACTCGACAAGGCGGCCAAGGACGTCGTTGCTGCCTACGCCACCGAGGAGGACCTCTCACAACAATTGGCCGATGCCCGGGAGCGGCTGAACCAGCGGGTCACCACTGCCTACGAGCTGGGGCCTGCCGCGACCCTCGACCTCTTCCTGGGCTCGCAGAGCCCGGCCGATTTCGCCTCGGCGCAGGTCTATGCCGCCAGCACGTTCCAGGTCGACGACTCCGCGGTCTCTGAGGTGACGAGGCTGAACGCGGCGCTGGCCGACTCCACCGCCCGGCTGGAAGCCAAACAGCAGGATCTCGCTGACTCGACCCGCCGCGTGCAAGACATGGCGGCCACGGCCGCCTTTGACCTCCTGGATGCCCGCGCGAAAGCGAGCGCCGCTGGCGTCACGCTGAAGCGGTTGGAGAAGGAGCAGCGGCAGCTCGAGGCCGCCCGGGCCGCGGCAGCGGCGGCGCTGGCACAATACCTGGGCTCGGGCGGGGTCGGGGCGGGCTGCGCCTCCGGCACGGTCCACGACCTCATCGTCAAGGACTTCTCGCCCCTTGGCCAGAACCAGGTGAACACCGCCCTGGCGGTCGCTACGCGTGAGTCGAACTGCCGACCCGATGCCTACAACCCGCTCGAGGTGCCTCCGTACGGCAACGCCAGCGGCGTGTTCCAGATCCTCACCCCGGGCATCTGGGAGGCGTGGTCCGGGCAGTGCGGGTACGGCGGCGCCGACCCGTTCGATCCGAAGGCCAACGTTGCGGTGGCCGCCTGCGTGGTGGCCACTCAGGGCTGGTGGCCCTGGGGCTTCTGAGGGCTCGATCCTCGCCGTTCGCTAGCATCGCCCCGACATGCCCGGGGAAGTCCTCGCCGTCGATGCCGGAACCACAGGGGTGACGGCGCTGGTCGTCGACGAGACCGGCAGGGTCCTCGGCAAGGGATACCGCGTGTTCCCGCAGTCCTTTCCTCGGCCGGGATGGGTGGAGCACGACCCCGACGACTGGTGGGCGGCCATGCTCTTCGCCATCGAGGCTGCCCTCGGCGCGGCGCGGGTGCAGCCTTCCTCGCTCGCCACCCTCGGGATCGCGAACCAGCGGGAGACGGCGATCCTGTGGGACCGCCAGACCCTCCAGCCCGTGCACCCGGCCATCGTGTGGCAGGACCGGCGGACCGCTCCGTTGTGCGAACGGCTGCGACAGGAGGGATGGGAGGGATTGATCCGCGATCGCACCGGCCTGGTCCTCGACCCCTACTTCTCGGGAACCAAGCTCGCGTGGTTGCTCGAGCACGTGCCGGACGCTCGGCGGGCCGCCGAAGCCGGCCGGCTGGCCTTCGGGACCGTCGACTCCTACTTGCTGACCCGTATGACGGGCGGGGCGGCTCACGCCACCGATCGGACCAACGCCTCACGGACGATGCTCTACGACATCCACCGGCTCGACTGGGACGAGGAGATCCTGGATCGTCTGGGCATCCCCACCGCGGTGCTGCCGGGAGTGATGACGTCCTCCGGGACGTTCGGCCTCACCGATCCAGACCGCTTGCTGGGGGCGCGCGTCCCCATCTCGGGGATCGCGGGTGACCAGCAGGCCGCGCTGTTCGGCCAGGCGTGCTTCGAGGCGGGCGCCACGAAGAACACCTACGGCACCGGTTCCTTCGTGCTGATGAACACCGGTGACCGCCCGGCCCGTAGCTCGTCCGGGCTCATCACCACGATCGCTTGCGGCCCGAATGGAGGGCACGCCTATGCCCTCGAGGGATCGATCTTCATTACCGGGGCGGCCGTCCAATGGCTCCGCGACGGCCTCGAGGTCCTGGGCGCGACGTCCGAGGCCGGACCTCTTGCCTCCTCCGTCCCCGACTCTGGGGGCGTTTACTTCGTCCCTGCGCTCACCGGCCTGGGCGCCCCGTGGTGGGATCCGTATGCCCGAGGGGTCATCGTGGGGATCACCCGGGGTACCACCCGGGCCCACCTGGTGCGGGCGGCCATCGAGGCAATGGCGTACCAGACCCGCGATGTGGTCGAGGCCATGCGGTCGGACGCCGGCATCCCCCTCACCGAGCTGAAGGCGGACGGGGGAGCCAGCGCCATGGACGTGCTCATGCAGTTCCAGTCGGACCTGTTGGGCGTCCCAGTGCGCAGGCCACGGGTCCAGGAGACCACTGCGTTGGGAGCCGCCTACCTCGCTGGACTGGGAGAGGGCGTGTGGTCATCAACCGACGAGGTCGCAGGGCACTGGCGCGAGGACCGGACATTCCACCCTCGCCAGGATCCACAGATCGAGGCTGGCTACCGCTGGTGGCGGCGAGCAGTGGAACGAGCCCTCGGCTGGGCCGAGCCGGAAGCCACGGACTAGTCATCCCGGCCGGGGCCCATGGGGGCGCTCGGAACCTCGGCCGATTCGGAGACGTCTTGTCACGGAAAAGAATCCTGTTGGGCGGCTTCGGTCGGTTAGCGGCCCACGGCCCGCGGGTATCAACTGGCCGTTTCAAAGGCCGCCTCACATCACCCGGCGGTCAGCCTCGGAAAGGAGAACGGATGTCTCGGTGCCCTGTTTGCCAGTCGGTGAGGATCGTCATCGTGGTCAGCCCGCAGCGGAGGGCCTTCTGCACCGCATGCGGAGCCCGATGGATCCAGGAAGGCAGCGCGCAACGCGGCGTCAAGCGGGGACCCCTCACCGCGTCGCAGGCGGGGCGTCAGGTCTGAGTGGACCCGCTCAGTAGCCTCCGCCGCCGTGGTGGAAGAAGACCAGATAGACCACCAGATAGGCGACCGCCCCAACCGCCAGATAGACCCTTCCATCGCGAGCCGTAGCCGGAACTCTTTCCCTCGTCCATCGCGACCTCCTTTCGCCGTCGCCAGGTACTACGGACGAGCGAGACGGGAAGCCCGAATCGACGCGGCCCTTTCGTGACGAACGAGGCTAAGGGTGGTCCGCAGGTTTGGCGGAGGACGTGGCGCCGGTGCCGACGCCGGCCGGCTGGTGGGACGCTTGCTGACCGCCCCGGTCCGTTCGGGCGAGCTCGCGCTTGAGCGTTGACGCGTATTCGTCCACGTACTCCTGACCGGACTGCATCATGATCTCGTACATGAGCTCGTCGGTGACGGATCGCAGGACGAAGCGATCCGTCGGCGTGTCGTAGTGACGGTCGAACTCGAGGGGACGGCCGAACCGAATCTCCACCCGGCCCGGCTTGGGCATCCTGTGGTGATACGGCATGGCCTCGAACGTCCCGGTGATGGCGACCGGGATGATCGGAACCCGGGCTTCCAGCGCCATCCTGGCAACGCCCGTCTTGCCTCGGTACAGCCGGCCGTCAGGTGATCGCGTGCCTTCCGGGAAGATGCCGATCAGCTTCCCTTCCCGAAGGGCCTGCACCCCGGCCTGCAGGGCGGCCTCCGCCCCTGACCGGTTCTGCCGGCGCACGGGGATGACGTTGGCACCCTTGAAGAACCACCGCAGATACCACTTGTCGAAATACTCGGCCTTGGCGAGGAACACCACCTTGCGCTTCGGCACCACCAGCGGAAGCAGGAGGTCGTCGAGGAAGGACTGATGGTTCGCCGCGAGGATGGCCGGCCCGTCCGTGGGGACGTTCTCGAGCCCTACCGCCTTCGGCCGGT
>VAYC01000312.1 GCA_005885025.1 Actinomycetota bacterium
GCCGCAGGTCGCCGACATCGCCCGCCGCCTTCCGCGCGATCGTCAGACCATGTTCTTCTCCGCGACGCTCGAGAACGCCGTGGGGCATCTCGCCGCGCGGTACACGAAGAACCCCGTGCGCCGCGAGATCGACGCCCCCAAGCGGACGGTCGAGGAGGCCCAGCACCGGTTTGTCTCGGTGAGCGAGGCCGGCAAGGTCGACGCACTTGTTGAGCTCCTGACGGCCGAGCCAGGACTCGCCCTGGTGTTCACCAGGACCAAGCGGGGCGCGGGACGACTGGCCGAGAGGCTCGAGGCGAAGGGGATCTCGGTGGCCGCCA
>VAYC01000313.1 GCA_005885025.1 Actinomycetota bacterium
CCCGGGAGCGCACGCTCAAGCGGTTCCACAGCGGCAAGGTCAGCACCCTGGTGGCCACCGACGTGGCCGCCCGCGGGCTGGACGTCGAAGGCATCGCCCACGTCATCAACTACGATCCGCCGGCGGACGACACCGGCTACGTCCACCGGGTGGGCCGGACGGCACGAGCCGGGCGAACCGGCCGCGGCGTCACCCTGGTCACGCCCGAGCAGCAGGGAGACGTGAGCCGCATGGCTGCGCGCCTGCACCTGGCCGAGGACTTCAAGCGCGAGGGCATGACCATGGCCCCGCCGCGCGTGGTGTTCTCGAGCAAGGGCCGTCGCGCCGGAATGCGCCGCCGGCCGGCTCGCCGCGCGTTCTGACACCAGCGCCGGGGACGACCACGGCTGGTCGGACTCGCGCCTTGATGGCAGACTGAGACCCTTCAACGGGCCAGGAGGGACCGCCGTGGACACCATCGCTACCGACATCAAGGTCGACGAGGCGGCGCTGCGCGACCTCGAAGCCTCGTTCCGCGGACCGATCGTTCGCCCGGGAGATCCCACCTACGATCAGGACCGGAAGATCTGGAACGGCTCGATCGACCGCCACCCCGCCCTGATCGCGCGGTGCGCCGGCGTGGCGGACGTCATCGCGGCCGTGAGGTTCGGGCGCCGGACGGGACTCCCGGTCGCCGTGAGAAGCGGGGGGCACAGCTTCCCCGGGTTGTCGTCCGTGGACGGCGGCCTGGTCATCGACCTCAGCCAGATGAGAGGGATCCGCGTCGATCCCGAGGCTCGAATGGCACGGGCCCAGGCCGGCGTGTTGCTGGGTGAGCTCGACCGGGAGACGCAAGCGTTCGGGATGGCCGTCCCCTCCGGCATCGTCACCCATACGGGCATGGCCGGGCTGACCCTCGGCGGCGGCATCGGGTGGCTGATGCGCAAGTACGGGCTCAGCGTCGACCAACTCCTCTCCGTGGACCTGATCACGGCCGACGGTGAGTTCGTGAAGGCCAGCGAGAAGCAGAATCCCGACCTCTTCTGGGGCGTGCGAGGGGGCGGCGGCAACTTCGGCATCGTCACGGACTTCGAGTTCCGCCTCAACCCCGTCGGTCCGACCGTGCTGGCCGGCCCGGTCCTGTGGCCCATGGAGGAATCGCCGAACGTCCTCCGGTTCTACCGGGAATGGATCAAGGACGTGCCCGACGAGCTGACCACGATCGTTGCGCATCGCTACGCGCCGCCATTGCCGGCCATTCCGCCCGAGCTCCGCGGCAAGCCCGTCGTCATGGTGATCTTCTGCTACGCGGGCCCCGTGGAAGAGGGCGAGAGGGTGGTTCGCCCGATGAGGGAGTTCGGGTCGCCGCTGCTCGATCTGTGCGCGGCCAAGCCCTTCCTGGCCCATCAGGCCATGTTCGACCCGTCGTTCCCCCCGGGCTGGTGGTACTACTTCCGGTCGGCCGACTTGGCCGAGCTCTCCGACGACGTCATCGACATCGTTGCGGACAACGCCCTGAAGATGAAGTCGCTACTGACGGCCTTCCCCATCTTCCAGCTCGGAGGAGCCATCTCCCGCGTGGGCGAGGACGACACTCCGTACAACGGCCGGAAGGCCGGCCACACCATCAACATCAACGCGACCACCGAGTCGGCCCAGGGGTTCGACGAGGAGCGTGACTGGTCGAAGAACTTCTGGTCGGAGCTCCAGCCCTACCAGACCAGTGTCTACGTGAACTTCCTCCTGGACGAGGGCGAGGACCGCATCCGCCAGGCGTACGGGCCGGCGAGGTATGACCGGCTGAAGGCACTAAAGCGCACGTACGACCCCGACAACTTCTTCCGGCTCAACCAGAACATCCCCCCGAACTGACTCGTGACCATCGCAATCCCGGTCTACCTCGAGGCGGGCAAGAAGCGCGTGTTCGCCGGGGCAATCGACTGGCCCGGGTGGAGCCGGAGCGGAAAGAACGAGGAGGCAGCCCTCGAGGCGCTGGCCGCCTACGGTCCCCGTTACGCGACCTCCCTGCGCGGTACCAAGCTCGCGTTCGATCCTCCCGGGGACGCGACCACGTTCCAGGTTCTCGAACGACTCGAGGGTGACGCCACCACCGACTTCGGCGCGCCCGGGAAGGCGCCCCTCGCCGACGAGCGACCCGTGGACGAGGTGGAGTTCGGCCGCATGCAGGCGGTCCTTCGGGCATGCTGGAAGGCCTTGGACACCGCCGCCCAGGCCGCCCAGGGCAAGGTCCTCACGAAGGGACCACGTGGGGGCGGCAGAGACCTGGACGAGATCCTGCGGCACGTCCTCGAAGCCGACGCAGGCTACCTCGGGCGAATCGGGGCCAAGTACCGGCCGAAGGAGGGTAGCGACCCGCGCAAGGAGCTGGTCCGGATCCGACCCCTCGTCCTGGGGGCGCTGTCCGCGGTGGCGTGCGGCGAACCGGTTCGCACCGGCCCTCGCGGCGGCACCCGGTGGACGCCGCGGTATTTCGTCCGCCGTTCGGCTTGGCACGTCCTGGACCATGCGTGGGAGATC
>VAYC01000020.1 GCA_005885025.1 Actinomycetota bacterium
TGGTCTCGACCGAGTCGGTGGTATGGAGGGTCGACAGCACGAGGTGACCGGTCTCGCCGGCAGCGAGGGCGGCCCACACCGTCTCGGCGTCACGCATCTCACCGATGAGGATGACGTCGGGGTCCTGGCGGACGACCGAGCGCATCGCGGTCGCGTAGCTGTCGGTGTCCATGCCGACTTCTCGCTGGTTCACGGTCGCCATGCGGTCGGGGTGGAGGACCTCGATGGGCTCCTCGATCGTCACGAGGTGCACCGATCGGTTGTTGTTGATCTGGTCGATCATGCACGCAAGCGTGGTGGTCTTTCCCGACCCGGTCGGGCCGGTCACCAGGATGAGGCCGCGCGGGGCGTCGGCGAGCTGGCTCACCACCGGCGGGAGCCCCAGCTCTTCGTAGGTCTTGCTTCCGACGCGAACCCTTCGCAGGACCAGCGTGATCGAACCGCGCTGGAAGAACACGTTCGCCCGGAATCGGCCCACGCCCGGAACCGAGAGGGCGAAGTCCGTCTCCTTCTTCTGGTCCAGCCAGCCGCGGCGGTCCGGCGGCATGATCTGCTGGGCCAACAGTTGGGTGTCCTGGGGGGTCAGCCGGCTGCCTTCGAGCCGATGCAGCTCGCCGTCAACCCGAATGATGGGCGGCGAGCCAACCTTCAGGTGCAGGTCGGAGCCATCGTGCTCCGCGAGCGTCCTGAGCAGCGCAGCGAGGTCGATGTCCTGCAAGGGCGTCCTCCGATTCCAAAGGGACCAGGTCCCATCAGGAACCATCGGCGGGGCGGCTCGAAGTCTTGAACCCGCCGCCCGGGCCCTCCGGTCGGCCTAGGCCGCCCCGGTCCGATCGTGCCCCTGGAGAGGGCGAGCCCGCTACAGGCTGCCGAGCAAGGCGACTTCTAGCGCATTCAGCCCCGACGGGGACCCTTGGATCGTGTGGTGCATGTCGGGGACCAGTGTCCACGTGAAGTGGTTCGACGGGTCGAGTTGCAGGGCATCACGGTAGTCGCCGGCTTGGTAGGGGGCCGGGGTGGAGTCCAGACCTCCAATGATGACCTCGACTCGCACAGTGGGGTAGCTGAGGTCCCGGGCACTGGCCACGATGCTCTCCTCCTGCCACCGGGGGATTTCCGTGCGGTCCTGCCGGATGCACGGCCCGGGATCGTTGTTCTCATCGAGGTATCCGAATGGTCGGTCCATCTCCGGAATGGACCACTCGGTGAAGTTGTACTCGGGATAGTCGGGGAGGCAGCCCTTGTCGATGGAGCTCATGACGGGCCCGGAAGTGGAGACGACCGCGTCCAGGAGTCCCTCCAGCCCGTAGTGGCTGAGTGCGTAGGCGACTGCCGACGATCCCCCGCTGTTCCCAGCCGTGAGTGATCTTCAAGGGGACGTACAGGTTGTCGTGGATCCACCGCACGACGGTCGCCGGCCGACAGGCCGCGTGGGCCTGCCCCGCGTCCTCGTGGAGGGACGCCGCGTACCACGCACTGCTCCACTGGACCTGCACCGTGACGAACCGGTCCCGCCGACGGAGGTCCGAAAGGAACGTGCCCCCGAGGCCGTCGCCGCTGTTCCACCAGCCCGCTCCCTCGCCCCCTTTGAAGAAGACCACCATCCCTCGGGGACTCACGCCCTTCGCGGGCCCAGCTTGAGCGATCGTCCCCTTCAACTGGGCCTGCAAGTTCGCGCAGCCCCCGACCACGAACACCTTGCACTTATAGCCAGCGATGCAAGAGGGCTGGTCGGGTAGCAGCTGGAGTACCCCGATCGGCATGGGGTCACCTAGGTTCGTTGCCGCCCATGACCGGGAAGTACGTGGAGCAATGATTGCGGTGGCCACAATGGCCAAGGTCGCAGCCGCCAGTAGGCGGCGGAGGTTCGCCAGGCGAGAGCGCTTCGAATGCATCGTCGACCGTCCTTCCGTCTTTGCGGGCACCGATAGGCACCGGCCGACTGCTCGAGCGGTCTCGGGTTCCGAGTGGACCGGGGCCGTCCGCTGGTTTGCGGGCCCCCCGGGGTCGGTTCCCTGGCCTCACGCTGACCTTACCGAGAGGTGTGAGCTCGGACCGTTCCCGACATCACTCTCGGAGCGTGAACCTCAACAAGAGCGAACCTTGGGCCTCGGCATGAACAGAGTGTGCGCATCGACACCGAGCCGAGGGTCCAAGCACCAGGCCTCTGCGACTGTTCCAGGGGGTTGTGCGGGCGAGCCCGACAGGGTCCCCTGCGTTACTTCACGCGGGCTGCCAGGCCATCTATGTCGGTAATCGCGATGGATCCCCGGGAGACCCTGACCGTACCGCGGTGCTCCTCCTTCTTCAGCACCCGGTTCACCGTCGGTCGGGTTACACCGGCTACCCCCGCGAGGTCCTCCTGGGTGAGCGGGATGAGGATCTCGGTCCCTCCTCGGTCGTACAGCTTCGACAGAGCAACCAAACGGTGCAGGACGCGGGTGTCCGCCGGGGCATACAGCGCGTCGGCCAACTGGGTGGTGAGATCGATCACTCGATCAGCGAGGAATTGGACCAGAGCGTCGTCCACGGCCGGGAGCCTCCTCTTGATCGTCGTGAGGTCGTCCACCCAAATCGCCACCGACTCTGTGGGCTCGAGAGCTACGGCCGTGCTGCTGTGGAAACGTTCGGTCGTGTTAACCGCGACGAGGCCCGCGACCTGGCCCGAACCGAGTACGGCCACGGTGGCGACCTCGCCAAGAGGGGTCAGGAGTCGAATCCCGATCCGGCCTGATCGGATCAAGTGGACGGTCTCGGCCCTGTCGCCCTCGTGCCAGATGACCTCCCGCCTCGCGAATCTGCGCTCCCGGCCGAGGGCCAAGACCTGTTGGAGATCCGCGTCCTTCAGGCTCCGCAGAAGGTGCCATTCCACGCTGGAGAGCCCCCCTCTTTCCCCCGAAGCGTAGCCCAATGAGCTCCGAGGGAGAAGGGATGGCTTTCAGCTCACGAACTGTCTTCACTCGTGAGCTGACGACCGTTGGAGCTTCTCGATCACCCCGTCGGCGACGTGGCTGGTCCCCACGGCCGTGGGGTCGTCGCGGGTGGGTTTCATGTCGTAGGTCACGGACTTCCCTTCGGCGATCACGGCTGCCAGCGCGGCTTCGAGCCGGCCGGCGGCATCCTCCTCGCCCAGGTGCCTGAGCATGAGCACCCCGCTGAGCATCATGGCCATCGGGTTGACCTTGTTCTGGCCCTTGTACTTCGGGGCGCTCCCGTGGGTGGCCTCGAACACGGCCGCGTGATCGCCGATGTTCGCTCCCGGGGCCACGCCCAGGCCGCCGATCAGCCCGGCGCACAGGTCGCTCACGATGTCGCCGTAGAGGTTCGGCAACACCAGCACGTCATACTCCTCGGGCCGCTGCACGAGCTGCATGGAGAGGTTGTCCACGATGCGGTCCTCGAACTGGATGTCTGGGTAACCCTGTGCGACCTCTCGGGCCGTTGACAGGAACAGGCCGTCGGTGAACTTCATGATGTTGGCCTTGTGCACGGCGGTGACCTTTTTCCGGCCGTACCTGCGCGCGTACTCGAAGGCGTAGGTCACGATCCTTTTCGTCCCGGTCACCGAGATCGGTTTGATCGAGATTCCCGAGTCCTCGCGGATCTTCTTCCCGGACAGGTCCGACAGGAAGTCGATGAGCTTGAGGGTCTCCGGCTGGCCTTGCTCGAACTCGATGCCGGCGTACAGGTCCTCGTGGTTCTCCCGGCAGATCACCAAGTCGACATTCTCATAGCGGGACCGGACTCCCGGGTACCACTTGCAGGGACGCAGGCAGCAGTAGAGGTCGAGCTCCTTGCGGAGGGCCACGTTCACGCTGCGGAATCCGGTTCCGATCGGGGTGGTGATGGGGCCCTTGATAGCCACCCCGTTCTTCCGGATCGAATCCAGGACGTGCTCGGGCAGCGGCGTGCCGGTCCCAGTCGAACGGGACACCGGTCGCCTCGAGGACCCGGCGGGTGGCCTCGGAAAGTTCCGGCCCCACCCCGTCGCCGGGGATGAACGTGACCCGGTACGGCATGAGTTACGCCTCCTGTCTCGCTGGTGCCGGTGATGCTAATCGAAGCGAGCCGCGTTCCACGGCCCCCTGACCTGGGGGATTTCGTGTAAACCGTCGGCACCGGCCGGCCGATCCCTCAAAGATGGCCGCGCCAACGGCTCCCGACCCGCTCTACCAGATCGATTACTTCCTGGGCCAGAGAGCCGCCTCGATTCGCCTGTTCAAGAAGGTCGACTATCCGGGGCGGATCCGGGCGGAGGTGTTCGTCCTGGACGGGGAGCGATGGATTCGCGCGTCCGGGCTTGCGCCGGGCCTGGCCGGGACTCCGGAATGGGATCCATCGGCCAGGCCGATCACCCGCGAGGAAGCCCAGCACCTCATGCAGAGCACGGGGTTGAGTCCCACTCAGATCGAGGCGTTGCTGGCCAGTCAGGAGGGACAGCGAAAGTGGCCTCGGGGGGAGGCTCCCCCCATCGCGCCAGCCGAAGACACTTCTGGCCCCCGTGGCGGTCGGCTCCGAACCTACTAGTTGGTAAACTTGTGGCTCCGGGCTGAACCGAACGGCACAGGAGCGTGCCCGTGAGCACACTGAAGGGGCTCCAGGACATCGTCGCGGCCCAGACCGCGATCTCCGACATCGACGGCAAGCTGGGGAAGCTCTGGTACGCGGGATATTCCATCGACGATCTGGCCGAGCATTCATCGTTCGAGGAGGTCGTCTTCCTCGTCCAGAACATCCGCCTGCCCGACCAGCCTGAGCTCGAGGAACTCACCGAGCGGATGGTGAACGAACGGGAGGCGGCTGACTTCATCGTGAGCCTCATGCCGACGCTCGCCGAGCAGACCTCGCCCATGTCCATGCTTCGAACGAGCGTGTCCGCCGCTTCGGCCTATGACCCGGACGGATGGGACCAGTCACCGGAAGCCAACTACCGCAAGGCCATCCGGTTGATCTCGCTCATACCGACCTTCATCGCCTACTACGACCGCAACCGCAAGGAACTCCCGATCGTCGAGCCGAACCCAAAGCTTCCTCACGCCGCGAACTTCCTGTACATGCTGACCGGCGAGGAGCCCGAGCAGCGGGCCGCCGAGATCTTCGATACGATCTTCATCCTCTACGCCGATCACACGATGAACGCCTCGACGTTCACCGCCCGGGTGGTGGCCTCCACGCTCGCAGACATGCACTCGGCCGTCACGGCCGCAGTGGCCGCGCTCAAGGGGCCCCTGCACGGCGGCGCCAACGAGCAAGCCATGCGCATGCTGGAGGAGATCGGCGAGGCGCCCCGGGCCGATGCGTTCGTCCGGGACCTGTTCGAACGCAAGCAGCTCGTCATGGGGTTCGGCCATCGCGTCTACCGCAACGTGGATGATCCTCGCGCCACGATCCTCCGCCGTCTTTCGAAGGAGCTCGGCGAGGCCGCCGGCGATACCCGATGGTTCGACATCTCGGAGGCTGTGGAGAAGATCGTCCGGGAGGAGAAGGGGCTCCGGCCGAATGTCGACTTCTACGCCGCCAGCGTGCTGCACTACCTGGGGCTGTCGACCGACCTGTTCACGCCGATGTTCTCCGCGGCCCGGGCCGCGGGTTGGACGGCCCACATCCGGGAACAGTACTCGGACAACCGGATCATCCGGCCTGATTCCGACTACATCGGGCCGCGCGACCAGCGGTGGGTTCCGATCGAGGAGCGCGAGCACGTGGTCGCGTCATGAGGATGGAGCAATGAGGGTCTCCGAGATCATGACGAAGGCGGCGGTGACGGATCAGTCCGACGACACGCTGGCGGAGGCCGCTCGCAAGATGTGGAAGCAGCAGACCGGGTCGCTCTTGGTGATCGACGGCGACGACCTGGTAGGCATCTTGACCGAGCGGGACATCCTGAAGGCCGTGGCCACCGGGTCCAGGCTCGAGGAGACCCGCATCTCGGAGGTCATGTCCAAGGACGTCGTGACCGTGGGCCCGCAGACCTCGCTCCGCGAGGCCGCCAAGGTCATGGCCGACCGCTGGATCCGCCACCTCCCCGTCATCGACGGCGGCCAGCTCGTCGGCGTCATCTCCCAGCGAGACCTGGCGGGGGTGTTGGCAGGCGCCCTGAACGAGCCGGACGCCCTGACCGCCCTGGTGGAGGCCTCGGAGCTGGTCCGGGAACGGCGGCTCAAGCGCATCGAGCACGGCGCCTGGGACTGACCGCCTAGCTCCGCCCTCCGCCCGACCCCGGCTCGGGCTGCGGACCCCGCAGTACCGCCGGCCTCACCAGGTAGGCAAACCCCAGCGCGAGATAGAACAGCGCCATGATCAGCACGCCGGTCCGGAACGAGAACCCGACGACGGCCGGGACCACCGCGCCGGCCACCCATGCCAGCTGGAACGCCATGTCATAGCGAACGAACACCCTTCCGTGCGCGCCGGCGGGGGCGAAGCGCTGCATCAGGCTCTGGAACGACAGCCGTCCGAACTCGGTGGCCAGGCCGGCGAAGGCCGAGAACAGCGCCAGGACGAGCAGCCGGAACTCCGCCGCAGCGAACAGCGCCACCACTCCCGCCGCCAACAAGGAGACGAATACCGCCGCTTCCTCCCGGAAGAAGCGAGAAAGGTGCGGAGCGATGACGTCGCCGAGGAATCCTCCAGCCATGGCGGCGACGGCCAACACCCCGAACCAGTACTTTGGTTCGCCTCCGATCCGCAGGGCGAAGGCCAGCAGGAATACCAGGAAGCCGCTCGCCCCTCGCAGCGCGGCAGCCCCAGCCGCCGCGGTGGTCAACGCTGGGATCGCTCCCATCCTCGTCACTTCGCCCTCCACGGCCGGGACCGTGGGCCTGGAGAGCCGTAACGTCAGCAACGTCGTCGTCGCGTACGCGACGGCCGCCAGGATGAGCACCCCCCGCGAGCCTCCCAGCTTGAGGATGGCCACGCCTGGAACGGCGGCCACCAGCCCGCCGATCACACCGATCCGAGACAGCCGAGCGTTGGCCGCCACCAGGCCTTCGTGGGCCGGCGCGTAGCCCATCACCAACCCGTTTCGGGTGATGACGTTGACCTTCGACAGGACCAGGAGCCCGAAGGCGAGCGGGAAGAGCAGGAGCGTGCCGAACCGTGGCGCGGCATACAGCGCGATAACGGCCCGCCCCGCGGCCGCCATGAAGGCGATGGCCCGGAGCCGTCCCCATCGATCGAGCAGCGGGACCAGGGCGGGTGCGGCCACTGCGAGCGGCGCCATCGTGAGCACGAGGTACAGGGCGACCCTGAGCTTGGCCTCCCCAACCGGAACGGAGAAGAACACGGAGTCCGCCAGAGCGATGGCCACCAGGGCGTCTCCAGCGGCGCTGGACAGATGGACCAGGGCGTAGGCGGCCAGCGGATCGTCGGATTCCCACAAACGAAGGAGCGGACGCGTGGCCCAACGAGGAAGGCTCCTCCACCAGACCGAGCCCTGTTCGCTCTCCAACCCGCCTCCGGGGGTCAGACCGCGGCCGGCCGAGGCAGGAGGCCGGCCGCTTCGATCACTCTGCGGACCGGCCCCATCTGGCCGAGGCCCATCACGTGGATGCCCGCGATGCCCTGGATCGCCTTGAGCTTCGCCACGACCTCGACGGCGAGCCGGATGCCCTCAGCCTCGGCATCCGGGCCCGCGGCCTCCAGCAGCTGGATCAGTCGGGGCGGCACGACCACGCCGGGGAGATGCTGGTTGATGTAGCGGGCCGTCTTCGGACCGCGGGCCACGGCCACCCCGGCCAGCACGAACATCCGCTCGAAGATGCCACGGGAACGGGCGCGGTCGGCCCACTCCCCGAAGGCGTCCACGTCGAACACGATCTGCGTCTGGACGAAGTCGGCCCCGGCATCAGCTTTCTGCTCCAGCCGCTCGAACCGGTACTCCGGGGAAAGGGGTACGTCCGCCACCCCGATGAAAAACCGCGGGGGCGATTCGACCTGCGCGCCGGAGAGCAACTTGCCGTCGCGCCGGAGCCCCGCCGCCAGCCCGATCAATTCCATGACATCGAGGTCGTATACGCCCTTGGTCTGAGGGTGGTCGCCGGTGGTCGGAGGATCGCCGGTCAGGCACAGCACGTTTCGCGCCCCGAGGGCCCACGCCCCCAGCAGGTCGCTCGTCAGGCCGAGACGATTCCGGTCGCGGCACGTGACCTGGGTGACCGGCTCGAGGCCTGCCGCCGCCACCAGGCCGGACCCCGCAACCACCGACATGTGCGCCGATGCCGTGGGGTTGTCGGTGACGTTGACGGCGTCCGCGTACCCCACCAACCCACGGGCCTGCGTGCTGACCGCGGAGGGGTCCGCCCCGCGAGGAGGCACCACTTCGGAGGTCACGCAAAACACGCCCTGATGGACCAGGCGCTCCATCCGGCTGTCCGAGCGAATGGTCATGCAGAGGTTCGATCTGCCGTTCGATCGGCCGCCCGCTCGGCCGCGGTCGCCACGTTCGCCATCAGCATCGCCACCGTCATGGGTCCCACGCCGCCGGGCACCGGCGTGATCGCGGCCGCGACCTTCGACACCTGATCGAAATCGACGTCGCCGACCAGCTTCCCATCAGGACCCTTGTTGGTCCCGACGTCGATGACGACGGCGCCTGGCGTAACCATGTCTGCGGTCACGGCCTTGGGGATGCCCGCCGCGACCACTAGGATCTCCGCCTTCCTCGTCTCGAGGGCAAGGTCCCTGGTCCCGGTGTGACAGAGGGTGACCGTCGCGTTCAGCCCGGGCGCCTTGAGCGACAGGAGGGTCGAGAGCGGCCGGCCCACCAGGCTGGAGCGCCCCACCACGACGACCCGCCGACCTTCCACCTCGATCCCCTCTCGATGGAGGAGCTCGACCACGCCCGCCGGCGTGGCGGGAACGAACCGGGGCCGGCCCATCGCGAGCCGCCCCTGGTTGAGCGGATGCAGCCCGTCCACGTCCTTCTCTGGGTCGATCGCCTCTTGCAGATCCAAGATGTCGATCGGTGACTCCGGTGGAAGCGGACTTTGCACGATCACCCCGTGGACATGGGGATCTGCATTCAGCTTCTCGATGATCGTCAGGGCCTCCTTCGCCGGAGCTCCGGCGGGGAGCAGGTGATCGAACGCCGCCATACCGGCTTCGGTCGCGGCCCGGTACTTCATGCCCACGTAGAGCTTGGAGGCCGGATCGTCCCCGATCAGGAGATCGACGAATCCCGGGGTGACGCCGCGCGCGGCGAGCCGCCGGACGCGTTCGGCCACCTCGGACCGGATCTCAGCAGCGATCTTCTTCCCGTCGATGATGGTGGCGGTCATCGCCACCACTCTAGCGGGCGGTCAGTGGCGGAAGTGTCGCCTCCCGGTGAGCACCATTGCGATGCCGTGCGCTTCGGCCGCTCCGATGATCTCATCGTCCCGGATCGAGCCGCCCGGCTGGATGATGGCCGCGACGCCCGCTTGTGCGGCCCGGTCCACCCCATCGCGGAATGGGAAGAACGCGTCCGAGGCCAGGCTCGTTCCCTGCGCCCGCTGCCCGGCCTGGCGAGCCGCGATCTCGACCGAGGTCAATCGGTTCATCTGGCCGGCCCCGATGCCCATGGTCGCCCGGTCCATCGCGAGGACGATCGCGTTCGACTTCACCCTGGCGGCCACCGTCCAGGCGAACAGCAGGTCGTTCCATTGGGATTCCGTCGGCTCGATCCTCGTCACGACCTTCATGTCAGACCGGCTTTCTACGATGACGTCCATGTCCTGCACGAGGGCTCCCCCGTCGACGAACCGAATGTCGAGCCCCCCCGGCGCGGCGAGGGGGGCACGAACGACTCTGAGGTTCGCCTTCTTCGCATACGCCGCCAGGGCGCCCGCGGTGAACCCCGGAGCGATCACCACCTCGGTGAACACGCCGGCCATGGCACGGGCGGCGTCCTCGTCCGCTTCCGAGTTGAAGGCCACGATGCCTCCGAACGCCGAGACGCGGTCGCCCTCGAGCGCCCGCTCGTACGCGGCTGCCGAGGTGTCCGCCAAGGCGACGCCGCACGGGTTGTGATGCTTCACGATCACGGCCGCCGGCTCGTCGAACATCGAGGCGATCGCCCTGGCGGCCTCCGCGTCCAGCCAGTTGTTGAACGACATCTCCTTCCCCTGCAGGACTTCCGCACCGCCCAGGGGTGGTGCGCTTCCTTCGGACACGTACAGCGCCCCCCGCTGGTGGGGATTTTCGCCGTAGCGGAGCTCCGACCGCCGTTCCAGGACGAGGGTCAGCCGTTCCGGGAGCGTTTCCTCCCCATCCGAAGGCGGGCTGTCCACTCCCGAGAGCCACCCGGCGATTGCGCCGTCGTACGCGGCGGTATGAGCGAACGCTCGCCGGGCCAATTCGAGCCTGGTCGGACGGGACAGACCCCCCTGGCTTCCGATCTCCTCGATCACCCGCGGGTAATCGGCCGCGTCGGTCATCACACCCACGGACTCGAAGTTCTTCGCGGCCGCACGCACCAGCGCCGGGCCTCCGATGTCGATCTCTTCGATGGTCTGATCGAAGGACGCTCCACGGGAGACGGCCTCTCGGAACGGATAGAGGTTCACCACGACGAGGTCGAAAGGCTGGATGTCCTGGGATTCGAGCTCGCCGAGGTGCGCCCGGTTGCGTTTGTCGGCCAGGATCCCCGCGTGGATGCGCGGATGGAGGGTCTTGACCCGGCCCCCGAGCATCTCGGGAAACCCGGTCACCTCTGCGACCGGGGTGACGGCGACACCCGCCTCCTGGAGGACCCGCGCGGTGTTGCCGGTGGAGACGACCTCGACGCCCAGTCCGGCCAGGGCTCGCCCCAATTCGACCACACCGGCCTTGTCCGCAACGGCGACGAGGGCCCGGCGAACCGGAACCGCCTCGGTCACTCCTTCGATCCCGCCCCGACCGTTTCCTCGTCGTCGCCCAGAACGTGGACCAAGCGCCCCTCGAGCTTCAGGCGGCCCTCCACGAGAAGCCGGGCGGCCCGCGGGAACAGGCGGTGCTCGACCTCCTGGATGCGCACGTGCAGCGATAGCTCGTCGTCATCGGGAAGGATCAAGACCGGCTCTTGCAAGACCGTCGGGCCATGGTCCACCTCTTCGTCGACGAGGTGCACGGTGGCGCCGGTGACCTTCGCCCCCCAGTCCAACGCGTCCTTCACGGCGTGGCCGCCGGGGAAGGCGGGAAGCAGGGACGGGTGGACGTTCAGGATCCTGTCACGGAAGGCCCGCACCGTGTCCGCGCCGAGGATCCGCATGTAGCCGGCCAGCATGACGTACTCGATGGCCTCTTCCTCCAGGAGCGTCGTGAGAGCCCGATCGAAGGCTTCTCGGGAGGGATAGTGGGCCGGGTCCAACGCCACCGGCTTGACGCCCCGGGCCCTGGCCCGGTCCAGGGCGCTGACCCCCGGCTTGTCGGCGACCACCAGCACGATGCACGAGCCGATCTGCGGATCGTCCAGGAGCGCTTGAAGGTTGGTGCCGGCCCCCGAGGCGAGCACCGCGATCCGCGCATCCACGAGAACGGACGCTATTCGGCGCCCGGTGAGTATGTCAATTCCGCTCGTCCAGAAGGAGACAAAGGACCGAGTTCGGCCCCAGGTCGAACGCGTACCCTAGCCGCGTGCCGGATCCTGAGGAACTGACCGGCGGAAGGCCCGGCAGATGCGCCAATCACCCGGCTGTGGCCCTGGTTGGCACCTGCGAGCTGTGTGGGCGGGCGCTGTGCATCGCGTGCGCCGTCCCGATGCGAGGGCGTCTCATCGGACCGGAGTGCCTGTCCACCATCCTCGAGGACGTCCCCGCTCCGCAGCCGCCGACCCGATCGGTGCATCCGAGTGGGGATCGCCTTGCCCTCGCGGGGTTCGCCCTGGTGGTCGTCCTGTCGGCCTTCCCCTGGTCCCGGTTCGGTGACAGCTCGCGCTATTTCGGGGCCTGGAGCCTTCACTGGTCCCTGTTCGCCGCAGTGGCGGGGCTCGGGGGGCTGGCCGCCGCCCTGATCGGCCGATATCGATCCATCGACCCTCGGGTGGAGACCGCCGCCTATGCGTCCTTCGCGGTCGTCGTGGCCGTCGCCGCCGTGCTGCACTACCGACGTCCGCCCTTGCTTTCCGATTCGACCATCTGGCCATTGCTGGCGGTGGTCGGGGCCGGCCTGGCGATGGCGGGAGCTGCGGTGAAGCTCCTGGGGGTCCTCAGCGTCCGCCGCTTCCCTGGCTGACCCTGCTCGAACCCCCCCCAGGAAAGCCCGCTCGCTTGATTCAGCCTCCAAGCCGGAACACAATCCCGCCATGTCCCAGCGCCGGTCCTTCAGGCTCGCCAGGCTCTCGGCAGCCGACCGGATCCTGGTGGGCGGCTCGTTGTTGCTGCTCATCGACTCCTTCCTCGACTGGCAGGCCGGCCTCAATGCGTGGGGCGGAAGCGGCGCCTTCGCCGGAGTGCTGATGGCCCTGTTCGCCCTGCTCCTGCTGGTCGGCGAAGTCATGGCCGCCTTCCGCGTGGCCATGCCCGCGGGTGTCCCGGTGTCCACGGTCATGGCCGGACTCACCGTGGGCGAGGTGCTGTTCGGGATCATCAAGTTCCTGTTCGTCGTCGCGAACCACCCCAGGGCGGCCGCATGGATCGGCCTCGTGCTGATCGTGGTGGTGACCTACGGCGGCTACATGAAGATGCAAGCGGAGCGGATCGGCTCGACGCCTTCCGGGTTCGACGACTAACTGAAACCGCGACCTCAGGAGCTCACCGGGGTCCGGCGGCCCAGGCCTCATCCCTCGGCGGAAGGTCGATCCGGACCGGGGGCACCATCGGTAACCTCCGCGACTCCCACAGGGCTCCGATCGCGCCGCCCACCACACCCCACAGCAGGGCCACCAGGAACGTGCTCGCCAGCGCGGGCCCCACTCTTGCGTGGATCGCTCCCGGCGCACCCGGGAAGGCCTGCCCGAAGCCGCTGGCCTTGGCAGTGATCGTGGAGAGGACGGCCGTGGCCAGAGACAGCAGGGCGTAGGCCAGTCCGGCCAGCGCTCCCACGCCGACGGCCTCCTGCTTCGTTCCCCCATCGGCCCGCCGGGCGGCGATGGCGCCGCCAACCAGCACGGCGACGAGGGGCGCCAGCAAGAACAGGAAGTACCCGGAAGGCGGGCTCGGCAGGTTCGGAGAGGGGGTCCTGATCCCCGCGATGGCGTGAGTCGTCGGGAACTGGCTGTAGGAGAGGAAGCAGAAGGAGCCGCTGAGGCCGAAGACTCCGCCCGAGATCTCCAGACACGATCCCATCGCGGGGAAGAGGACCCATGCGGCCATGTTCGGCAGCACGAGCACCGTCCCGAGGATCACGGAGACGCCCCGCAGGAAACTCTGGTCGAAGGGGCGGAAGTAGTCCCTGGCCACGTCGGGGGCAAACGGCGTGAGCAGCACCAAGCCGACGAACGAGAGGATCAACCCGACGGCCAGCATCCAGGTCCCTCCCCCGGCCGCCGCCCGCAGGCGGGTCCCCCAGGGAGTGGCCATGACGCCCGTGGGCGCATGCGATCGGAATCCGCCCACGAATCCGGCAACGGCTGCCAGCCCCAGCGGCCACAGCACCGCCGCCACATAGGAGGGGTGCGCCGCAGGAAAACCCGTCGAGAGACCGGCGGCCGCTTGGCTCTGAGGCACCCGGACGACGAAGGCGAGCCCAAGGCACAGGGCAGCGTAGGGCAGGGCTACCTTGGCCCCCTGGATGCCGCGCGCCAGCGAGGAGCCGCCCGCCTGGTTGGCGATGGCCCGGCCGGTGAGGGCGAGCAGCCACAGCGCGACCAGCGTGCCGGTCAGCATCGCCAGGGCCACGGTGACATTGGCCCCGATGCCGCCGAACGCGGCTCCGCCGAACCGAAGACCGACGTGATGGAAGGCGTAGAACACGAAGCCCCCGAAGCGGGCGGTGTCGGCAATCGAGGGACGGGCCTGGTCTTCGGCCGCATACAGCAGGAAGGCCAGCGCCTCACCGATCACGCCGAGGACGAGGATCGTTCCGACCGCACCGAGCAGGGCCGGCTTCCATCCAGCGGTGGTGCTCGCCGGGGTGCGCGAAGCCTGCGGCGCCGGGGCGCCGGTGCCGACCCCGACGGTTTCCCCCATCGGTTCGCCGACTTCAAACTGAGGAGGGGCGAGGGGTGGGGGCTCGGGGTCGGTGGGCGGGGGCTGGGGGGGCAGTGGCCCCGGGGGCGGCTGGGGAGGTTGGGGGACCGGCGGTTGTGGCTGAGGGAAGGGTGGTTCCGGTCGCGGAGGGGGTTGGGGGGGAGGCTGCGGCTGCGGGGGCTGAGGAGGCTGCGGTCCGGGTTCCCGTCCTTCGCCTCCGGACCCTGATCCGCGCCCCGACCCCGGTCGCTCGTCCATGCTTCTCCCCCTTCCGATGTGCCGGGTTGGTTGGAGCTTAGGTCACGGACCGGGCCGGAGCCAGCATCGGGCAGGGCGCATCGGTGGTGCCGTCAGCCCTTGAGGGCCTCCCGCATGAGCTCGGCTACTTCCGTCGGATTGCGTCCCACGCGAACGCCGGCTGCCTCGAACGCATCGGCTTTGGCCTGAGCGGTGCCGGACGAACCGGTGATGATCGCGCCCGCGTGTCCCATCCGCTTGCCCGGTGGCGCGCTGAACCCGGCCACGTACGCGATCACGGGCTTGGTGATGCGCTCGGAGATGAACCGGGCCGCCCGTTCCTCGTCGTCCCCGCCGATCTCCCCGATCACCACGATGGCCTCGGTCTCAGGATCGTCCCCGAAGAGCGCCAGCGCCTCGACGAACCCGATCCCGTGCACGGGGTCGCCTCCGATCCCCACGCACGTCGATTGGCCGATCCCCCGCTGGGTCAGCTCGTGGACGATCTGATAGGTGAGCGTGCCTGACCGGGAAATCAGACCCACCGGCCCGGGCCGGCAGATCTCGCCCGGGATGATCCCCACGTTGGCCTTGCCCGGGGAGATCAGTCCGGGGCAGTTCGGCCCCACGAGCACCGCACTCCGGTTCCTCCCCAGGTAGTTGACGACCCGGGCCATGTCCTGGACGGGGATGCCCTCGGTCACGCACACCACCAGCGGAAGCGCGGCGGCTTCGAGGACGGCATCGCCGGCGAACCGGGCGGGGACGAAGACCAACGAGGTGTTGGCACCGGTCGCCTCGGCTGCCTCGGCTACCGTGTCGAAGACGGGGATCCCCCCCACGGATTCGCCTCCTTTCCCGGGCGTCACGCCGGCGGCGACGTTGGTCCCGTAGGAACGATTCCGAAGAGCGTGGAACGCGCCCTCCTTGCCGGTGATCCCCTGGACCACCAGCCGGGTCCCCTCGTCGATGAGGACGGCCATCCGCTAGCGAGCCTCCTGTGTGGCGTGAGCCAGCTCGACCGCCTTGCGGGCGGCCTCGAGCATGGTCGCGGCCGGGACGATGGCCGGGTGAGCGGCCTCGCGGAGGATCCGCCTGCCTTCTTCTGCATTGGTGCCGTCGAGCCGCACCACGATCGGGACTCGCGCCTCCACGTGTGTCAAAGCCTCCAGGATGCCTTGAGCCACCAGCTCGCCACGGGTGATGCCCCCGAAGATGTTGACCAGGACCGACCGCACCGCGGGATCGGACAGCACGACCTCCATCGACGTCGCCATCGAGTCGACGCTCGCTCCCCCGCCCAGGTCGAGGAAGTTCGCCGGCTTCCCACCGGCCTGGGTCACGACGTCCAGTGTCGACATCACGAGGCCGGCCCCGTTTCCGATGATCCCCACCTCGCCGTCGAGCTTCACGTATTGAAGCCCCTTCTCGTTGGCTCGGGCCTGGGTCGGGTCGACCGGGAACGTAGAACGCAGCGCCGCCAGCTCGGGCTGGCGGAACAGGGCGTTGTCGTCGATGGTGACCTTCGCGTCGAGGGCAACCACGACTCCGTCCTTCAACAGGCACAGCGGATTGATCTCCACGAGGGTGGCGTCGGCGGCCCCTACCACCTCGTACATCTTTCGCAGCACATCCGCGGCGCCTTCCTTCGCTCCGGCGGAGAGGTGGCCGACCAGGTACCGCACCTGATAGTCCTTGATGCCCAGGACGGGGTCGACATGGGCCCGCCTGATCGCCGCGGGCCGCTCGCGGGCGATCTCCTCGATGTCCATCCCGCCCTCGGAGGACACCATGGCCAGATAGTTCGCGGAGGCTCTGTCGAGGGTGATGGCGGCGTAGAACTGCTCGGCGATGTCGACCAGCCGCTCGACAAGGACCCTCGTCACCGGCGTGCCGGCGAAACCGTTGTCCAAGATCCTTGCTGCGGCGGCGGCGGCCTCATTCGCGCTGTCTACCAGTGCGATCCCGCCACCTTTCCCCCGGCCTCCGATCTGGACTTGTGCCTTCACCGCCACCCGCCCCCCCAATCGCTCGGCGATGCGGCGAGCCTCCTCCGCGGACTCGGCCACGGATCCCTCGACCAGTGGGATGCCGTGGCGGGCGAAGAGTTCCTTCCCCTGGTGCTCGAAGAGATCCACCGGTCAGCTGGCCTTCTTGGCGAGCCGCGCCCGAAGCCAGCTCACGATGGTGGACGTCGGGGCACCGGGGGTGAAGATCTCTTCGATCCCCCGTTCCTTCAGCTTTGGGATGTCGTCCTTCGGGATGATCCCTCCGCCGAAGACGAAGACGTCTTCGGCGCCTTGCTCTCGTAGGAGCTGCACCACGCGGGGAAAGAGCGTCATGTGCGCGCCTGAGTGGCAGGAGAGCCCGACCGCGTCCGCGTCCTCCTGGATGGCGGTCTCGGCGATCTGCTCGGGGGTCTGGTGCAGGCCCGTGTAGATGACCTCGTAGCCGGCGTCGCGAAGCGCCCGGGCGACGATCTTGGCGCCTCGGTCGTGCCCGTCCAATCCTGGCTTGGCGATGACGATCCGATAGGTTTCGGCCACGTCAGACGGGAATCCTATACTCGGTAACGGCGATGCCCCCTCGACGCATCCATTTCCGACCACCGGGCGTCAAGCCGTGGACCAGGATCGGCCCGCTCGGTCCCGTCCGGAGGCGTTTGGGGCTGGCCTGGGTCATCGCGCCGCTCGTGCTCGGCATCGCGGTGGTGGTGGCAGGAGTGCTGCTCCTGCGGGGCTGAGCCGGGGCGAGCCCTCGAATCGGGCCTCCTTGACCTAGCGCTTGGCGAGCGGAGCGTAGGCCAGCAGCAGGCGCTTCTCCCCTACCTCCTCGAAGGCGATGGTTGCCTCCGCGCGCTCCCCCGCCCCCGAGATCGACACGACCACGCCCTCGCCCCACCGGTCGTGGACCACGGTGTCGCCGGCGGCGACCGCGAGCGGCTCTCGGCCGGAGCCGCTGCCGTTCTGCCCGGCCACCGGCTCACCCTCCACCGAGTGCACCAGGTGCGCGGGGATCTCCGACAGGAACCGCGACGGCGGGTTGTAGTTCGATCCTCCGAACAGGGACCGGCTCCACGCGTGGGTCAGGTACAGGCGCTGCCGGGCCCGGGTGATCCCCACATAGGCCAGTCGCCGCTCCTCTTCCAGCTGCGCGGCGTCGCCCATCGAACGGTAGTGCGGGAACACCCCGTCCTCCATGCCGGCCATGAACACGACCTCGAACTCGAGACCCTTGGCGTTGTGCAGGGTCATGAGCGTGATGGCCGGGTCTTCCGCCTCGTATTCGTCCTGCTCGGTGAAAAGCGCGATCTGCTCGAGGAAGTCCGGCACCGTGCCGTCGGGCTGGCGGCTCTCGAACTCCCTGGCCACCCCGACCAGCTCCTTCAGGTTCTCGACCCGGCCCATGGCCTCGATCGTCCGTTCGGCCTCGAGCTCGACCAAGTAGCCCGACTCCGTGAAGGCGGCCTCCACCATCGCAGCAGGGCGGGTCCCGTCTGCTGCCAGGGCGTTCAGGGCGTCGACCACCTGGACGAAGGCAGCCACGGCGCCCTTGGCCCGCTGGCCGAGCGTGGAGATCTCCTCGGCCCGACGGGCGGCCTGCATGAAGGCGAGGTCCTCGTCGGCTGCGAAGCGCTCGATCGATGCCACGGTGGCCTCGCCGATCCCGCGCTTCGGCGTGTTGACGATGCGGCGGATGCTGATCAGATCCCCGGGGTTCACCACAGCACGCAGGTAGCCGAGGATGTCCTTGATCTCCTTGCGTTGGTAGAAGCGGACGCCCCCTACGATCCTGTACGGCAGCCCGGCGCGCATGAACACGTCCTCCAGGACCCGCGACTGCGCGTTGGTCCGGTAGAAGACGGCGATGTCACCGTACCGGAATCCCTCCTCCTGGATCAGCCGCTCAACCTCGGTCGCCACGAACCAGGCCTCGTCGTGCTCGTTCTCAGCGCGGTGGCGAACGGCAAGCTCCCCATGATCGGCCTCCGTCCACAGGGATTTCGGCTTGCGCTGGACGTTGTGCTCGATGAGCGCGTTCGCGAGCTGGAGGATGTTCTGGGTAGACCGGTAGTTCTGCTCCATCACGAAGATGGCCGCGTCCGGGAAGTCGTGCTCGAAGTCCAGGAGGTTCTGGATGGTGGCCCCTCGCCACGAGTACACGCCCTGGTCGGCGTCGCCCACGACGCAGATGTTCCGGTGCTTTGCCGCGAGCTGATTGACCAGGTGGTACTGGGCCCGGTTCGTGTCCTGGTATTCGTCGATGAGGACGTAGCGGAAGCGCTCCTGGTAGTGCTCCAGGACCTCAGGGTGGTCGCGGAACAGCCGAACCGTCTCCATGATGATGTCGTCGAAGTCCAGCGCCCCCGCAGACCGGAGTCGCTGTTGGTACGCGGCATAGATGTCGGCGATCGTCCGCTCGTAGAACGTGCTGGCCTCGGCCGCGAACTCGGCCGGCGCGATGAGGTTGTCCTTGGCGCGACCGATCACCGCCGCCACCGCCCTCGGCGGGTACCGCTTGGGGTCGACGTTCATCTGCTTCTCGACGATGGCGATGGCTCGTTCGGTGTCTCCCTCGTCGTAGATGGAGAAGTGGCTTGGCACGCCGAGGTGGGTGTGCTCCCGGCGGAGGATGCGGGCGCATGCGGAATGGAAGGTGAGGATCCACATGCCCTTGGCGATCCGGGTGCCCAACAGCCCCTCGACCCGCTCGGCCATCTCCTGGGCGGCCTTGTTGGTGAAGGTGATGGCCAGGATCTCGTAGGGGCTGACGCCCCTCTCTCTGATCAGGTAAGCGATCCGGTGGGTCAGGGCCCGGGTCTTCCCCGAGCCCGCCCCGGCCACGATCAGGACGGGCCCTTCCGTATGGAGGACGGCCTCCTTCTGGATAGGGTTCAGCCCCGCGAGCAGGGGGGATTCGGCAGGTTCGGATGCCACGGATGTGATTCTACGGTCGGGTCCAGGCGGGCCGTCCTGAGCGGTCCCCTACGCTATTCCCATTCGATCGTGGCCGGCGGTTTCGAGGAGATGTCGTAGGCGACCCGGTTCACCCCTGGAACTTCGGCCACGATCCGGGACCCCATCCGCTCGAGTACCTCGTACGGCAGGCGGGCCCAGTCCGCGGTCATGGCATCCTCGCTGGTGACCGCCCGGATCACCACGGGGTTCTCGTAGGTCCGCCCGTCTCCCATGACGCCCACGCTCTGCACCGAGAGCAGGACCGCGAAGGCCTGCCACAGCTCCGGCGCCAGGCCGGCCCGGCGCACCTCCTCCTGTACGATCCGGTCGGCGGCGCGCACGGTGCCCAGCCGCTCGCTGGTCACCTCTCCCACGATGCGCACCGCCAGACCGGGGCCCGGGAAGGGCTGGCGCCACACGATCTCCTCGGGGAGCCCGAGCTCCTCCCCCACCTTCCTCACTTCGTCCTTGAACAGGTCTCGGAGCGGTTCGACGAGCTCGAGCTCCATGTCCGCGGGAAGCCCGCCGACGTTGTGGTGGCTCTTGATCTTGGCCGCCGTCCGCGAGCCAGACTCGATCACGTCTGGGTAGAGCGTCCCTTGGACCAGAAATCTCGGCTCTGGACCGGCGTCACGCGCCACCTCCTCGAAGACGCGGATGAACAGCTCCCCGATGATGCGGCGCTTGCGCTCGGGGTCCGTGACGCCGGCCAGCCGCGCGAGGAACTGCTCCGAGCGCTGCACATGGATCAGCGGCACGTGCAAGTGGTCGGCGAAGGTATCCACGACCTGCTCGGCCTCCCCCTCACGCAGCAACCCCGTGTCGACGAACACGCACGTGAGGGTCTTCCCGATCGCCTTGTACACGAGGAGGGCGGCGACGGCGGAGTCGACGCCCCCGGAGAGCGCGCACAGCGCATGCGCGTCTCCGACCTGGAGCCGGATCCGCTCCACGGCGCGTTCGATCACGCCGGCGGGCGTCCACTCGGGGAGGAGCCCGCAGGCCTCGTACAAGAACCGCTTCATCACGTCGAGTCCGCGGGGGGTGTGGGCGACCTCCGGGTGGAACTGCACGCCGAACAGGCCTCGTCGGGGGTCCTCCATGGCTGCCACCGGGGTGGAAGCGGTTCGGGCGGTGACGAGGAAGCCGGGGGGGGCGGCCGTGACGGTGTCCGAGTGGCTCATCCACACCGTCTCCTCGGACGGGAGGTCCGCCAGCAGGACGCCAGGTTCGTCAACGGCGAGCGTAGTCCGCCCGTACTCCCGAAGGCCCGTTCGCTCGACGCGTCCTCCGAGGGCCCGTGACATGGCCTGCTGCCCGTAGCAGATGCCCAGCACCGGGATCCCCAGGGAGAACAGCCCCGGGTCGATGGCCGGAGCTCCCGGTGCGTACACGGACGCCGGGCCTCCGGACAGGATCAGCCCCGCGGGCCGCCGGACTTCGAGCTCGGCGAGGGACACGTCGAACGGCACGATCTCGGAGTAGACGTGGCATTCGCGCACCCGCCGAGCGATGAGCTGCGCGTATTGAGCCCCGAAATCGAGGACCAGGACGGGGCGCGGGTCCGTCACCCAGCAGCCTCTAGTTGGCTCCGACCCTCTGGGCCACCTGCAGGGCCTTGCCCTCGGTCTTGATTGCCGGGGCCACCACCACTTCGGCCTTCTGGAACTCCTTGATCGTGGCGTAGCCGGTGGTGGCCATCGAGGTGCGCAGGGCGCCGAAGAGGTTGAGCGTTCCGTCGTTCTCGTGGGCCGGCCCGACCAGGATCTCCCGGAGCGATCCGGTGAGCGAGGTCTTCACGCGCGCGCCCCTTGGGAGGTCGGGGTGGAACGTCGCCATGCCCCAGTGGTAGCCGCGACCCGGCGCCTCGTACGCCTTGGCCATGGGCGAGCCGATCATCACCGCGTCGGCACCGCAGGCGATGGCCTTGGCGATGTCTCCGCCGGTGCGCATGCCTCCGTCGGCGATCACGTGCACGTAGCGCCCGGTCTCGCGGAGGTGCTCCATGCGGGCTCCGGCCGCGTCGGCGATGGCCGTGGCCTGGGGGACACCGACCCCGAGCACACCACGCGTTGTACAGGCCGCCCCGGGCCCCACTCCGACCAACACTCCCATGGCCCCGGTCCGCATGAGGTGCAAGGCCGTCTGGTAGGAAGCGCACCCCCCGACGATCACCGGGAGGTCGAAGCTCGCGATGAATTCCTTGAGATTCAGCGGCTCGCTGCGCGTGGAGACGTGCTCAGCGGACACCACCGTCCCCTGAATGACCAGGATGTCGAGCTCCGCTTCGAGCACCAGCTTCGCGAAGCGAGCCACTCGTTGCGGAGTGAGGGAGGCCGCCGCGACCACGCCGCCTCCCTTGATCTCCCTGATCCGCCGAGCGATCAGCTCCTCCTTGATCGGCTCGCGGTACAGCTCCTGCATCCGGGGAGTGGCTTTGTCGTCCGAGAGCGCCGCGATCTCGTCGAGCACCGGCTCGGGATCCTCGTAGCGGGTCTGGATCCCCTCGAGGTTCAGGACGGCCAAGCCCCCGAGCTGCCCGATCTCGATGGCGGTGGCCGGAGAGACCACGCCGTCCATGGCGGAGGCCATCAGGGGCAGGCGGAAGGTCCAGGCGTCGATCTCCCAGGAGATATCGACGTCATCCGGGTCCCGGGTCCGTCGGGACGGGACGATCGCCACCTCGTCGAAGCCGTAGGCTCGCCTGCCACTCTTACCGATGCCGATCTCGACATCCATGCCGATCTAGCCTCCCCGGGAACTCCGTCGATGAGGTCGCGAAACGCGGAACGCCCGCCCGGGGGAAGGGCAGGCGTTCGGGACTTGCATGGCGGAACGTTACCAGCCGTCAGGCCCTGAGTCGACCAGTGAGCCTCCGGGCCTCCTCAGGGGCCCACACCACCGTGACCGAGACCTGAGCCTCCATGGTCGGGGGAAGCACCGGCGTGGGACGGGCCCGCGGCTCAGGAGGTTCCTAGGAAGCAGGCTCAGTACGCCAACAGTGGGGCCGTCTCGTCGATGTACCCCATCTCGCCGAGCTTGTCCAGGATGACCCGTAGGGACTCGACCGGGTCCTGGGCCATCGTGTCGATGTAGATATCCGGACTCTGGGGCGGCTCGTAAGGATCGTCGACCCCGGTGAAGCCCTTGATCTCTCCGGCCATCGCTTTGGCGTACAACCCCTTCACGTCCCGGCGGGAGCACTCCTCGACCGTCGCGTGCACGAAGACCTCGACGAAGTCCCGGATCATGGCCCGGCACTGGTTCCGGGCCTCCCGGTAGGGTGAGATGGCCGACACGATCGTCGCCACCCCGTTGCGCGACAGAAGGTTTGCCACGAAGCCGATCCGCAGGATGTTGGTGTCCCGGTCCTCCTTCGAGAACCCAAGGCCCTTCGAGAGGTTCGTCCGGACCACGTCCCCGTCCAACATCTCGACCTTCAGGTCTCGCTTGCCAAGCTCATGGTGGAGCATCTCGG
>VAYC01000318.1 GCA_005885025.1 Actinomycetota bacterium
ACCCGCGCTGGATGGGCCGAGGGGCGCTTGTGCGCTCCTGGCTGGTAGGAGCAGGCTTGGGGGTTAGGGAGCCTCGTCCATGCCGAAGCCCATCGTCGATGACATCGTCCGGGTGTTCGATCCGGAGGACGCGGCCCAGCCCGCCATCGAGTCGGGTCTGATCGTTCATCGAACCGATCCCCTCAATTGCGAGACGTCGATCCCGGCGCTGATCGGGGGCGTGACGCCCAGCTCGCACTTCTACGTCCGCAATCACTTTCAGATCCCCAGGCTCGATCCCTCCACCTGGCGGCTCGAGGTGGGGGGACTCGTGGAACGCCCGCTCAGCCTCAGCTTGCGGGATCTCGACAGTCTGCCCTCGCAGACGATGGTCGTCACCCTCGAGTGTGCTGGGAACGGCCGCTCGCTGCTCACTCCGCCCGTTGAGGGCGAGCAGTGGGGCCTGGGCGCGGTGAGCACGGCCGAGTGGACGGGCGTCCCGCTCGTCGACGTCCTGGACCGCGCCGGCCCCAAGGCCGGAGCCGTCGAGGTGGTGCTGAGGGGCGCCGATGGTGGAGCTGTGCCGGGGCGAACGGAGGGCATCCGCTTCGAGCGGAGCTTAAAGCTCGATGAAGCCAGGGGCTCCGGGGCTTTGCTGGCCTATGCCATGAACGGCGAAGCGCTTCCCGTCCGGCACGGGTATCCGCTGCGGGTCATCGTCCCGGGCTGGTACGCCGTCACGTCGGTCAAGTGGCTGACCGAGATCGAGGTCATCGGTGTGCCCTTCACCGGCCACTACCAAACCGATGCGTACATCTACGAGTGGGAGCGCGGCGGCGGGCGGGTGGTCAAAGAGCCGGTCACACTGCAGCGAGTTCGCGCGCTGATCGTGGAACCGAGGCCCGATCAGGAAGTCGACCACGGTGATCTGACCATTCGAGGGGTGGCCTGGTCGGGGGCGGCGCCGATAGCACACGTGGACGTCAGCGTGGGCGGCGGTCCCTGGCGAGAAACGCGTCTGGTGGACGAGCGGAGCCGGTACGGCTGGCAGTGGTGGGAGCTGACCGCGCACATCGAGAGGCCGGGCACGACCACGCTTCGGGCTCGGGCAACCGACCTCGCCGGAGACACGCAGCCCGAAGCACAGGCGTGGAACCGCCAAGGCTACGGAAACAACGCCATCCAGGAAGTGCTCGTTCACCTGCGATAGGAAGAGGCGCAAACCCCGCCCTGGGAGTGCCAGCACGAACGCCCCGGGGAGGGAAGCCGCCCTCACTCGTGCGGTCTCCCCCCTTCACCGCCAGGGACCCACAGGGCAGAATGCGGGGCTGAGGAGGGGATGCGGCATGTCGTCGCGGGCCGCGAAGCGGCTGGCTCTGGGGCTGTGGTCAGCGTCGCTGGCCGAGGTCATCGCCAGCGCCGTGCTGCTGGCCCTGAACCGCTCGATCTTCCCGGCCGGCGGCGAAGCCGCGCTCGCCGTCGCCCTCCTGACCGCGATGGTCTACGCGAGCGTGGGCGGCCTGATCGGAAGCCGCGTGCCTCGGAACCCCATCGGCTGGCTGCTGTCGATGATCGGCGTCGTCTTCGCGTTCGCCGTCTTCTCCGAGCAGTACGCCCTCCGCGGGCTGGTCACGGCACCCGGCTCGCTCCCCGGCGTCCAAACCGTGGGGCGCCCACCTTCGCCGTGGCCTCCCTGCTCCTGATCGTCCTGCTGTTCCCCGACGGCCATCCGCCCTCCCCTCGGTGGCGGCCGGTGCTGTGGGTGGCCGTGGCCGTCGACGCCGCCGGCACCATCGGTTTCCTGCTGCAGAAAGGGAACGTCACCGGCATCACGAACACCCTGCAGGACAGGGGGGTGGCGTTCCACAACACGCTCGGCGTGTTCGGCACGCGCGGCGCCACCGCCGTCGTGCTCGGGGTGACAGGTGTGCTTGGGCTGGCCAGCGCCCTGGCGACCATCGCGGGGCTGTTCGTGCGGCGCCGGCGAGGGTCGCCCGAGCTTCGCCAGCAGCTGGCTTGGCTCGGCTACGTCGCCGTGATTGCGGTGGTGGCGTTCATCGCCGCTATCTTCCTGGGCAACGACAGCAACGCGCTGATCGGCACCGTCATCTGGAGCGTGCTGTTCGGCGACATCGTGCTGGGCATCCCGGTCGCCTGCGGGATCGCCATCCTCAGGTACCGCCTGTACGAGCTGGACATCGTGATCAAGAAGGCCGTCGTGTTCGCGGTCCTGGCGGCCTTCGTGACGCTGGTCTTCGTCGCCGTGGTGGTGGGGATCGGCACCCTGGTGACCGGCGCGGGGAACTCGGTCGTCACGTTCGTCGCCACCGCCATCGTGGCCATCGCCTTCCAGCCGCTCCGGACGCGGGCTCGTCGCCTGGCCGACCGGGTGGTGTACGGGAAGCGGGCCACGCCTTACGAGGTCCTGTCGGAGTTCTCCGATCGAGTGGCGACCAGCTACTCCACCGAGGAGGTGTTACCCCGGATGGCCCAGATCCTGGGCGAAGGGCTCGGGGCGAGGAAGGCGGGGGTGTGGCTCCGTGTCGGATCCGAGGTGCGCCTCCTGGCGACCTGGCCACAGGTGGACGGTGACGGCGCCGTGACCGAGCCGATCGCGGCGGTGGAGGGCGGTGCCCTCCCTGGGGGCGACCGCACGTTCCCGGTCCGGCACCAGGGCGAGCTGCTCGGCGCGCTCACGGTGGCCATGCCGCCGGCCGAGCCCATCACGCCCTCCAAGGAAAAGCTGGCCGGCGACCTGGCCTCGCAAGCCGGGCTGGTCCTTCGAAACGTCCGGCTCATCGAAGAGGTCCGGGCCTCCCGCCAGCGCCTGGTGGCCGCGCAGGACGAGGAGCGGCGGCGCATCGAACGGAACCTCCACGACGGCGCGCAGCAGCAGCTCGTGGCATTGGCGGTCAAGCTCGGACTGGCTCGGACCGTGAACCAGCAGGACCACGAGCGGGCGAACCAGATGCTCGCCGTGCTGCAATCAGATGCGCAAGGAGCGCTGGAGAACCTTCGGGACCTGGCCAGGGGCATCTACCCGCCGCTCCTGGCCGATCAGGGGCTGGCGGCGGCCGTGTCTGCACAGGCCCGCAAGGCGCCCTTTCCGGTCGAGGTGGAGACCGATGGCTTGGGTCGGTACGCCCAGGAAGCGGAGGCTGCCGTGTACTTCTGCTGCCTGGAGGCCATG
>VAYC01000021.1 GCA_005885025.1 Actinomycetota bacterium
CGCGAACGCCCTACTGCATTCGCTGTAGGGCGGAGCGCTATCCCCTTAGAGGCCGATTGTCCATCGAGTTGAAGCTGACGACGATTCTGGAACAAAGCGGGCAATTCGCTTCCTGAGATGACCCGGAGCGAGAGGGTGGCCGAGTCTCCCCCACGCCGTGACGAATCGGTGACTAGCTCCATCTTTCTTTGGAGCGTGGCACTGGGCGTCATCATGGGACTTACCTTTTCCCTTGTCAGGAATCCGAGGGTCCTGGCTCATCCTGATCTTCTCTTTTGGATCGCCGGTCTCAGCGTGGTCCAGCTTCTACCCGTGCCTGTCTCGGGCAAGCTTCAACTGAGTTTCGGCTTTCCAATATTGCTTGGAGTAGCCATTCTGTATCCGCCCCTGGCCGCAGCATTTGTGGCCTTCATCGGATCCTTCGACCCCCTTGAAGTAAGTGGAAGACTGGCGCTAAGGAAGTCGCTCTTCAATCGTTCACAAATCGCGCTGTCGACCCTCGCAGGCAGTGCTGCGTTTCATTTACTTGGATCCATTAACTCAAATCTAGGTCGGCTCGTTGCAAGTGCTCTTTGCGCTGTTGCAGCAAACTATTCTTTGAACGTCTTCTTCGTCACGATCGCAATGCGAGTCGTTCATGGTTTTTCATTTCGTGAGGCCCTACGCCAACTTCGCCTGGGCGGCCCTGCGAAGTTCCTCCTGAATTATGTTGGTTTAGCATCGGTGGGCATTATCATCGCTCGCCTATATTCGATCCCCGACGTACGCTTCCTTGGTGTTGCGGCGTTCATCCTTCCTCTCGTCTTCGGCCGACAAATGTTCTTTCGAACTATGGCCTTGGAGGCTGCCCACAAGGAACTCAAGGATCGCCAACGGGTGCTGAAGGCGCTCTCGAACCGCATGGCCGAAGAGCGGCAGGACGAACGAATGCGGATCGCCGCCTACCTTCACGACGACCTCGCGCAAATGCTCTTCCGTCTCAACCTGCAGGCGCAGATGGCGAAGAAACGGCTGATCCAGGGCGACACTACCGCGGTCGGGAAGGACCTCGACGGTATCCTTCAAACCAAGCAGGAAACCTCGGACGCCATCCGCGCCCTGATCCGAGACCTGCACCGATCACCAATCGGACGGCGTGGCCTCGCCGAAGCCATCCAGAGCTTCGCCGATGACATGTCTCGTGGCGCTACGACGCAGATCACTGTCGACGTAGTCGAGGTCTCACTTCCCCCACCGATCCAGCTCCTCATCTACCAGATCGCTCGAGAGGCCGCGATGAACGCGCTCAAGCACGCCGAGGCACATGAGATCCGCATCTCGCTCGGCGAGACAGGTGACGGCGTGGCGCTCACGATCACCGACGATGGGAAGGGGTTCGACACCAGCGCACCGCCCCCGGAGGGCCACTTCGGCTCGGTGATGATGAAGGAGCGGGCCCTGGTGGCGGGCGGTTCGTACTCCATCCAAAGCGAGGTCGGCAAGGGTACGTCCATCATGGCGAGCTTCCCGAGGGTATGGGTCGAGGAGGGTTCGGAGCTCGAGTCCGGACGGGACGGGCAGGACCCTGATGCCGGGGAGAGGGCCACTTCCCGTCCTCCGATCGGAACAGCGGTTGGACCGCCACCTCGCAGCGCCCGCGCCGGCGATGCAAACGGCCAGGGTGCTACGGCGGTGGCCCTGGACCCTCGGCCGACAGATGGGGAGGCCCCGCTCTCGCCGTCGAAGGTGGCCCTCGACCCGGTTCCAGCTTCGGACGAGCCGGCGACTCCAGATCCCCGAGTCGTTCCCGCGTAGCCCCGGGCCGGTGTCGGCCCGCCTGCTCCCTGGCTGCCGCATGCCGCCCCGGCGGCCCCCGGGTAGCCGCCGCGATGACCCACGTCACCCCGAGGAAGAACAGCACGTCCCCCGCACTCATGACGAGATGGACGGGTGCGCCCAGGGCGATCACGTCCGTGAGCGGCGTGAGGACGTCGTCAGGCCTCTCCAGGTGGTGCTTCGCCCCCCCGCTCGCCTGGAGGTCCGTCACCGCCGTGCCATACAAGGGGCCGTAGGCCTCCAGTAGAGCGTGCCGACTCACCGGCATGCCGCCGTTCAATGAGATGACCAGGACGTTGAGCGCGAACCCAACCGAGATCAACGCGAACCCCGGCAGCCGAGCGTTCGCGACGACGAAGCCCAGAAGGGCGACGTAGGAGGCGATGAGCAGCCCCACCCCCACCCAGTGGTCCGCCTGCCCTCGGAGCGCGGGGACCGGCGCGAGCTGGAACGCCAGACCGATCACGGCGAGCGGCCACCACCGAAGACGAATCTCGGCCAGCGAACGAAGGCTTCCTCCAACCGCCAGCCCGGCGAGGCAGCCTGCCGCGATCGCCCCCGCGATGAGCAGCACCCGTACAGGCTACGTGCTCGGCCTCGACGAAGCGAGGCCGAGATTCTGCATGAACCGGTTGGCTAGAGTGCTCGGCGTGCCGTTCGACGATGCAAGCTCGCACTGACCATGGCCCGTGTGGTGCCCTTTCCGATGCTGCCCACCGCGAGCTCGGCGGAGCGTCGGCTGTACGAAGGCTTCTTGCAGCAGCTCGACGAGGAGTACGTCGTGTATCACAGCGTCGACTGGGTCCTGGCATCCCCAACACCAGGTGGCCCTCCCATCCAGGGCGAATCCGACTTCCTGATCGCCCATCCGGTCGACGGACTGCTCGTTCTCGAAGTCAAGGGCGGCGAGCTCGAGTACGACCCGGCCACCAGGCGGTGGTCCCAGACGGGGAGAAGCGGGCGGCACTTCCTGGACGAGGACCCCTTCCATCAGGCCAGGGACGAGATGCACTCCTTGATCGAGATCCTCTCCCACCAACCCGGATGGGATCGGTGGCGGCCCTCGTACGGTTACGGCGTCGCCTTCCCCGATGGGATCTACGATGACGATGCGAATCCTGCGGCTCGGGCCGCGTGGGTCATCGACCGGGACGACCTAACACGGCTGGCCGAGCGCGTCCGTCAGATCATGCGCCAGTGGCGGCATGCGGGCCGCCGGTTCGCGGCCGAGGGCATGGAGGCGCTCCAGAACGCCCTGGGCCTTCGGGTAGAGATCCGCACTCCGCTGAAGCTTCAGTTCGACGAAGAGGACCGCCGGATCGTCGAGCTCACCGACGACCAGTCCTACGTGCTGTCCTACGTCACCAAGCGTCACCGAGCCGCCATCGTCGGGCCGGCGGGATCCGGCAAGACCATCCTGGCCCTCCAGGTGGCCAAGAGGTTGGCAGCGAGCGGGAACCGCGTGTTGCTGACGTGCTTCAACTGGAGGCTCGCCGACTATCTTCGGGAGCAGGTCAAGGGAACACCCGGGCTGGACGTCTTCCACTTCCACGGCCTTTGTCGCGACGTCGCGGAGAAGGCGGGCCTAGCCGTTCCTCCCGAGCCCACGGAAGAAGCGGCCACCAAGCGCTACTACGAAGAAGTCCTTCCGGATGTGTTGAGCCAGGGTGCCAAAAGGTTGGGTCCTCGCTACGACGCGATGGTGATCGACGAGGCGCAGGACTTCCGACCGGACTGGTGGCCCAAGTTGATGGAGTTGCACACCCACTCCCAGGACGGCTACCTCTTCTTGTTCGCCGATAGCAACCAGAACCTCTACGGCGGCGCCGTCCCCGAAGACATGGTCGACCTCACGCTTCCGCTCCCAGCCAATCTCCGCAACACCAAGCCCATCCACGAGTTCGTTTCGGTCTTCTACAAGGAAGCCGAACCGGCTCAGGGACGCGGGCCGGCGGGGCGGCCGGTGGAGATCCTCGGCTATCACGACGACGACGACCAGGCCCATTTGCTCGGCCTGGTCCTGAAGAACCTCGAACTCGAAGGCGTGTCGCTCGACGATGTCGTCGTGCTGACTCCGTCGCAGCTGACCAAGAGCAAGCTCCGCCAGCGCGGGAGTGCCGACGGCTACGAGCTGACGGAGGAGCCGGTTTCGGGGAAGGTCTTGATCTACACGATCCACGACTTCGAGGGGCTGGAGCGGCCGGTGGTGATCCTGGCCGAGATCGGCGAGCGTCACCGGAAGGACCTCGCCACGTACCTCTACGTGGGCGGTTCGCGAGCCCGCAACCACCTCATCGTCCTGGCGGCGGAGCCCGTGGCCAGGGAGCTCAGGCAGCTCGCCGGCGTGGCCCAGCCCTGACCGTACTAACGTAGGTGTGAGCGATCGATCTCAAGGAGCGTTCGGATGCCAGACAACATCGTCCAGAAGGTCCTCCGGGAGCACCTGATCAGCGGAGAGCTCCGGGCCGGCGAGCCCATCAGCTATCGCATCGACCAGGTCCTCCTCCAGGACGCCACCGGGACGATGGCGTGGATGGAGTTCGAACAGCTCGAAGTGGACCGCGTGCAGGTCCCTTTGGTGGTGCAGTACGTCGACCACAACATGATCCAGCTCGACTACAAGAATCCCGAGGACCACTTCTTCCTGCAGGGGATGGCGGCGAAATTCGGGGCGATGTTCTCCCGCCCGGGCAACGGCATCTGCCACTACGTCCACCTCGAGAGGTTCGCGAAGCCCTACGCCACGCTGGTGGGCGCGGATTCTCACACCACAACTGCGGGGGCGCTCGGGAGCTTCGCCCTCGGGATCGGGGGGATGGACGCCGCCGTCGCCATGGCCGGGTTCCCGTTCGAGCTGCAGAGTCCCGCCGTGGTGAGGGTGGTGCTTGAGAACGAGCTCGCACCGTGGGTCAGCGCGAAGGACGTCATCCTCGAGATGCTCCGACGGCTCACGGTCAAGGGCGGCATCAACAAGGCCTACGCCTTCGACGGGCCGGGGGTGGCCACCCTCAACGCCACCGAGCGCGCGACGATCTGCAACATGATCCTCGAGCTGGGGGCCACCGCCGGGATGTTCCCCGGCGACGACGAATGCCGGACCTTCCTCGATTACCAGGACCGTCCGGGAGACTTCCGCGAGCTGCTCCCCGACCCAGGTTGCACCTACGACGAGGAGATGGTCATCGACCTGGCGAAGCTCGAGCCCCTGATCGCTCTGCCCTCCAACCCCGACAAGGTGGTTCCCGTCACGAAAGTCGCCGGGACGAAGGTGGCACAGGTTTGCGTGGGCTCGAGCGTCAACTCGAGCTACGAGGATCTGGCCATCCCAGCATTCATCGTGCGGCATGGCGGCGTTCATCCCGACCTGGACATGACGGTCTCGCCGGGTTCACGACAGGTTCTGCGGACCGTGGCGAAGACGGGACTGCTGGAGGACTACATCGTGTCCGGAGCCCGGCTTCTGGAACCCGCCTGCGGGCCGTGCGTGGGCATGGGGCAGGCGCCGCCGGAGAACCAGCCCTCGGTGCGGACGATGAACCGGAATTTCCCCGGCCGCAGCGGCACCTTCAACGACAAGGTCTACCTAGCCTCGCCTGCGGTGGCTGGAGCCACGGCGCTCAAGGGTGTCATCACCGATCCGCGCGACCTCGGCTTCGACCCGCCGAGGCTGGAGATCCCCAAGCCGGTGATCGATGACTACATGTTGATCCAGCCACCCCCCCGGGAACAGGCAGCGAAGGTGCAGGTGCTCCGGGGCCGGAACATCCAGCCGCCCCCCATCCCGCCGGACCTGCCCGAATCCCTGTCCGGCAAGGTCCTGATCGTCCTGGGGGACAACATCTCCACGGGTTCGATGTCGCCGGACGGAGTGCTCGTGATGCAGGAGCGGTCGAACATCCCGGCCATCGCCGAGTACTGCTTCCGCAAGGAGGATCCTCAGTTCGTGAGCCGGGCCAAGGCCTGGGGGGGCGCGTTCATCGTGGCCGGGGACAACTACGGGCAGGGATCATCGCGCGAGCATGCCGCCCTGGCGCCGCTCCAGCTCGGGGTCCGCGCGGTGTTCGCCAAGGCGTTTCACCGGATCCATCGGCGGAACCTGATCAACAACGGCATCGTGCCGGTGCTTATCGACGACGCCATCCACGGGAAGGCCGCCATCGGCCAGGATTGGGCGCTGCCGCGGGTGCGCCAGGAGATAGCCGAAGGCTCCCCGGTGATCACGATCCGCATGGACGGCGAGGAGTACCCCGGACGGGCCGTGTTCACGGACCATGAGCGTCAGATCTTGCTGTCGGGCGGGTTGCTCAGATACCTCAAGTCGAACCGGGACGCGTCGAAGCGATAGAGGAAGGCGTCATCCCGTAAGGCCGAGCACTACCCGTCAGCTAGACTGGTTTTCGTATGTCCGAAGCGAAGTCGCCGATCCACTCCATCCGCGCCCCGGCCGACGGGGCGGGGCCGGTGATGATCATCGGAGGGGCCGAGGACAAGCTCAGAGACCGGGTCATCCTGGCTCGGTTCGTGCAGCTCGCAGGAGGCTCCGAGGCCCACGTCGTGGTCGTCAGCACGGCCTCCAGCCTGGGCGAAGAGGCCACCGGGCTGTACCGGGAGCTGTTCACCCACCTGGGGGCCGGTCGGGTCTCCGGCCTCCGGCCGGTGACCCGCGACGAGGCCAACGACCCGGCTGCCGGCCGCCTCATGGACGAGGCAACCGGCGTCTTCCTCACCGGGGGAAACCAGCTTCGGTTGGCCTCCGTGGTGGGGGGCACGGAACTCGGGGGGGCCCTCCTCCGGGCCCACGACCGGGGCGCCGTGATCGCCGGCACCTCGGCGGGGGCCAGCGCCGTGAGCACACACATGATGGCGTTCGGTGCCTCGGGCGCCTCTCCCAAGCATCGGATGGCTCAGATCTCTGCCGGCCTGGGCATCTTGATGAACGTGGTGGTCGACCAGCACTTCGAGCAGCGAACACGCTTGGGGCGGCTGCTCTCCGTGGTGGCTCAGTCGCCTTCCCTGATCGGCCTGGGGCTCGACGAGGACACCGCCGCCGTGATCAACGCGGACCAGACCCTCGAGGTGATCGGGCGGGGGGCCGTGACCATCGTGGACGGCTCCGAGATCGTGACCGATTCCTATCAGACGAAGGGCCACCGGCCCATGATGGTCTCCGGGGCGATCCTGCACTCGCTTCCCGCCGGTTACCGGTTCAACCTCACGACGCGGTCCCTGCTGTCCGGCCCGACTGAGGCCGTCGCGAAGGTCCCTCGGGCCATGGAAACGGCCAGGAAGCGCCTACACCGTCTGTCGAAGGAGATCGCTTCGGAGGGTGCCGACAGCTTCGTGGTCGACCGCAAGGAACGAAAGGCCCGCGACCAGCTGCCGGAGGCTTCGGAGTGAGCGAGTCCCGGACGAGGTCCAGGGACGAACGACACCGAGCCAAGACAGAGTCTGCAGCGGAAAAGCCTCCGGCACGCCCGGACCTCAAGATCCTCGAGACCCACCTCTTCCGGGGCCCGAACTACTGGTCCTACGAGCCGGCCATCCGGTTGCTGGTCGATCTCGGATCCCTCGAGCAGTGGCCTTCCAATGCGCTCACGGGATTCAACGACGCGTTGATCGAGATGCTCCCCGGCCTCCAGGAGCATTCGTGCTCCCTGGGTCGGCCAGGCGGGTTCGTGGAGCGGCTGAAGGACGGGACATGGTTGGGACACGTCGCCGAGCACGTCGCCTTGGAGCTCCAGCGGGAGACCGGCACGCACATCCCTCGCGGCAAGACCAGGAGCGCGGGGCAGCCGGGACGGTACAACGTGATCTACGGGTACGGCGAGGAGAGCGTGGGGCTGGCCGCCGGCAGACTCGCCGTGCGCCTGGTCAACCACCTCGTGCAGGCCGAAGAGGGCCTCGACTTCCTGGCGGAGCTCGAAGGCCTGATCCGGCTGTCCGAACGTCGAGCCTTCGGCCCCTCCACGCAGGCCATCATCGATGAAGCGGCAACGCGGGACATACCCTGGATCCGGCTGAATGACCAGTCGCTGGTGCAGCTCGGGCAAGGCAGGTATCAGAAGCGGGTGCGGGCCACGATGACGTCGATGACCGGGGCGCTTTCGGTCGACATCGCCGGCGACAAGAAGCTCACCACGCAGCTCCTCGCGGCGGCTGGGCTCCCCGTTCCCCGGTCAGAGATCGTGCGCACGGAAGACGAGGCCGCTGTGGCCGCCCGGAGGATCGGGTACCCGGTGGTCACCAAGCCCATCGACGGGAATCACGGACGAGGGGTCATGCTCGACCTCCGGGACGAAGGCGCAGTCCGAACGGGTTACCGGAGGTCTCTGGACGAGGCTCACCGTCCCGCCGTCGTGCTCGAGAGTTATGTGACCGGCAACGACTACCGCGTGCTGGTCGTGGGCGGCCACATGGTTGCGGTGGCCGAACGGGTCCCGGCACACGTCATCGGCGATGGCCAGCACACCGTGCGGCAGCTCGTTGACATCACCAACGCCGACCCCCGGCGCGGCATCGGCCACGAGAAGGTACTGACCAAGATCAAGCTCGACGAGACAGCGGCGGAACTGGTCCGGAAGGAGGGATTCGAACTGGACGACATCCCGCCGAAGGAGGCCTTCGTCAAGTTGGCGGCCACAGGAAACATGTCCACCGGAGGGATCTCGATCGACCGGACCTGGGAAGCTCACGAGGAGAACATCGAGATCGCCGAGGAGGCCGCCCGTGTCATCGGCCTGGACGTGGCTGGCATCGACTTCCTGACCCCCGACATCTCAAAGCCGGTGCGGGAGACGGGCGGGGCCATCGTCGAGGTCAACGCCGCCCCCGGGTTCCGCATGCACACGCACCCCACGGAAGGCGACCCCCAATACGTGGCCAAGCCGGTCGTCGACATGCTGTTCCCACCGGGGACGCCGTCGCGCATCCCGATCATCTCCGTCACCGGTTCGAATGGAAAGACCACCACCGTTCGAATGATCGCCCACATCCTGAAGGGGATGGGCCACAAGGTCGGGATGACCTCCACCGACGGCATCTACATCGACGAGCGGTTGGTGAAGCGCGCCGACGCCAGCGGTCCGAAGTCCGCGCAGATGGTGCTGCAGAACCCCCGGGTGGACCTCGCCGTCTTCGAGGTGGCGCGGGGCGGGATCCTCCGCGAAGGCCTCGGCTACGACCGCAACGACGTGGCCGTCGTCACCAACGTCACGGGCGACCACCTCGGGCTGAAGGACGTCCATTCGATCAAGCAGCTGGCCGCCGTGAAACGGGTTGTGGTGGAGGCGGTGCCCCGCAGCGGCTTCGCGGTGCTGAACGCCGACGACGAACTGGTCGCCGAGATGCGCAAGCACTGCTCGGGATCGGTGATCTTCTTCTCCATGCAGGAAGACAACGATCTCGTGGAGCGGTGGGTTCGCCGAGGCGGGAAAGCCGTGGTCCTCCAATCGAGCCCTCGCGGGGAGATGATGGTGATCCGGGAGGGCCGGCGGACGATGCCGATCGGGTGGGTGCACCAGCTTCCCGCCACGTTCGAAGGCCGGGCCCGCATGATGGTTGCGAACGCCCTGGCCGCGGCTGCGGCCGCCCACGCCGCCGGCGCTCACCTCCACGACATCCGAGGCGGTCTCCGATCCTTCAACACCTCGATCTACCAGGCCCCCGGCCGCCTCAACCTCTTCGACCTCAACGGGGTCAAGGTATTGATCGACTACGCGCACAACGCCCATGGGCTCGAGACCGTCGGAGACTTCGTCGATCGGATGACGGCCAGCGCCCCGAGCTTCGCCCCCGGCTCGCCTTCCTGGTCTGCGAACCTCAAGGTCGCCGTGGTCGCCACGCCGGGAGACCGCCGCGACGAGGATATGCGGGCCCTGGGAAGGGTGGCCGCACGTTACTTCGACGAGATCGTCATCCGCGAGGACCGCAATCCTCGGGGAAGGAAGCGCGGCGAGGTTGCCGAGCACATCCTGGAAGGCGTGGAGGAGGCCATGAGGGCCGGGCACCGCGTGGGCAACGTCGAGATCGTCCTGGACGAGATGCAGGCCACCCGCCGAGCCCTGTCCCGAGCTCGGCCCGGAGACCTGGTCGTGTTGTGCGTCGACTACGCCACCGAGGTGTGGAAGGAGCTCGAGGCGCGCAAGCTACACGCCACGCCCCTGCTCCTCCGGGACCCGGAGGGCAACGGCCAGATCGAGCCTGCCGGCGGCGACCCCGACCTCATCGACTTCGGCGTCGGCCTCTAGCGCCGTTCCTTCCTCGTTCCGTAAGCGCCTCGTAAGGGCGCTGTAATCACCGCTCTCTAGCCTGGATCGAGTGGCCCTACGGGCCAGGAGGAGGAGTCCAATGCGAAAGCTTCTTGTGGCCGCCCTGATGGTCGGAGCGCTGGTGGTTGGATTGGCCACCTCGGCGTCTGCGAAGACGACGAAGAGCGTCCTCTACCACGACGGCGGGATCGTCCGGACGGTGGTGAACCCGGCCCCGCTCCCGCACGGCGGCACCGACCCCTTCTATTCCGTGACCAACGGTGTGGGGGGGCAGCTCGGCATCACCGGCGTGGCACCCGGCGATGGTCCGTACCACGGAGGGGCCTGGGCAGTGAACACCGTGACCTTCAACGAAGGGGTCACG